>DATKFK010000473.1:0-2549 GCA_035544375.1 Thermoanaerobaculia bacterium | reverse complement strand
CGGCTGTTCCCGGTGCAAGAGGGCGCCGCCGTCGCCGACCAGGCCCTGGTTGCCCGGCTGCGCCGCGAGGTCGCCGAGCTCCAGGTGCACGCCACTGCCGGCCCGGCCCGCGCCGCCAGCGCGGGGGTGCCCTGGCGGTTGCTGCTGACCGCCGCGGGCGAGCAGCGGGAGGCCGCCGTGGCGGCGCTTGCCGCGGAAGACCGCGCCGCCGCCGAGTTCCTGCTCGACACTCTCGCCTTCGCCTGCGCGGTCGAGCTCTTCATCGCCGGCGCGGTTCAGGGCCTGAAATCGCAGGGCGTGGCCACCGGCACACTCCTCCTTCCCGGCTTCCGCACCTCGCTCAAGCGCATGGCGCGCGAAACCGCGGAGTCGCGCCTGCCAGGGGCGCCGGCGCTCAAGGAGTACCTGATGGCGCTCGAGACCTGGCTGGTGGCGGCGGTCGCCGCCTATCACGAAGGCCCGGAGCTCTGGTTCCGCGAGTTCTGGAAGAAGGCGAGCCCCGCCGCCATCGAGTCCAGCTCCGCCAAAAAGCTGTGGAACCTCGAAGCGCTCGAGCTGTGGAACCGCTACAAGGAGAGGGTCCGCACGATGACTCCTGAGCTGGCAGCGGACGAGGTCTTGCGCATCGTGCGCCAGCGTGCCGACGAACACTTCCAGCTGATGATCAAAAGGAGGCAACCCTCATGAGCAGCATGCTCCGCCGCCGGCGTTCGCTCGCCGGCGCGCCCTCGACCCGGCGCGCACCCGCCAGCCTGCCGGTCCTGGCGCTCCTGCCGGTCCTGGCGCTCCTCGCGGCTTTCTCGACCGGCTGCGCCGGCTCGGCGTCGGTCAGCTTCCACTGCGACCCGCGGATCAACGATGGCCTGCTGCTCACCGTCGACCTCGTGCAGATCGCGGATGCCGAGGTGCCGCAGATCAAGCAGGCCGGGGACCAGTGGTTCTACTCCGACCTGAGGCGCCAGCTCGAGCCGCGCACCAAGACCGTCGCCGTCACCGGCGGCTGCGCCAAGGAGGTGCCGATCGAGCCCCGCAAAGGCTACGACGTCCTGGCCGTGATCGCCGACTACAAGTCCGCCGGCGGCGACACCTCCCGCGGCTCCATCCAGTTCCTCGGGAAGGGCGAGTGGCGGGGCAAGACGTTGCGGGTGCAGGTGCACGACACCGTGCTCGTCGTCGAGAAGGGGCGTTAGGCGTGCGCAGTGTGCCCGAGGTCCACTGGTCGGAGGGGATGTTCCTCCGGCCGCAGCATCTGCAGATGTATAGCCGCCAGGTCTCCGGCATGGTGGCCGACGCCTGGCAGGGGATGCAGCCTTTCTTCTGGGGCCTCGTCGAGATCGAGATCGCCGAGGACGCGCTCGGCACCTTCACCTTCTCCTTGCGGCGCCTCAAAGCGGTGCTGCGCGACGGCACGCGCGTGTCGTTGCCGGCCAACCTGGAGCTGCCGCCCCGCGATTTCAAGGAGGCACTGAACCTGGCCGACGGCCGGCTGGCGGTCTACTTCGGCGTGCCCCTGCTGCGCGAGGGGGATGCCAACACCGCCGGTCCGACCGCGGCCGCCGGCGGGCAGGAGTTGCGCTACCGGGTGGGCACGGTGGAGGCCGCCGACGAGAACCTGGGCGGCGCGCAGCAGCCGGTCGAGATCCGCCGCCTGAACGGCCGCTTCTTCTTCGGCGAGGAGAGCCGCGAGGGATTCGAGAGCCTGCCGGTCGCCTGGCTGCAGCGCTCCGGCTTCGGCGCCAACGCGCCGGCGCTGGCGCCCACGTTCATACCGCCGGTCCTCGACATCGGCGCCTGGCCGCCGCTGGTCAAGATCGGCGAAGAGGTCCTGCATCGCGTCGAAGCGAAGTATCGCTTTTTGCGCGCCGAGCTGACGGAAGGCAGGATCGTGCTGGACACCGAGGGCACGGGCGGCTGGCAGCCGGTCTTCAAGCTCCAGATCGTGGGCAGCTTCCTCCACGTCCTCAGGCAACTGGTCGGCGCGCCGGGCCTGCATCCCTTCCACCTCTACTTCGAGCTGTCGCGGCTGGCCGGGGAGCTGTCGATCTTCGCCGACGAGAGCGAGGCCGAGGCGCTGGCGGTGCCGCTCTATGACCACGACCGCCTGGGCGAGTGCTTCCAGACGCTCGCCTATACGCTCGAGCGCCTGCTCGAGCGCATCCCCGACCACGTCGCGGTACTGCTCGACGAGTCGCTCGTGGATTTCGCGGACGCGCAGCCGCTGGGTTCCTCGGTGGCGCTGCTCGAGCGGTACCCGCGCCTGTTCGTCTTTCGCAGCTTCTCGAAGGCGTGGGGGCTCGCGGGCCTGCGCGTCGGCTACGCGATCGGCGGCCCGGGATCGGAGCGGCTGTTCGAGGAGCTCGCGCCCGACCTGGGCGTCTCCGAGGTCTCGCAGGCGGGCGCGCTGGAGGCGCTGCGCTCGTGCTCGGAGCTCGTCGAGCGCCGCGTGCGCGCCCTCGCCGAGGAGCGGCCGCTCCTGGAAGCCGCGCTGCTCGAGCGCGGTTTCGAGGTCACCGAGAGCCAGGCCAACTTCGTCTGGACGGCACACCCCG
>DATKFK010000472.1:0-2585 GCA_035544375.1 Thermoanaerobaculia bacterium | reverse complement strand
CGCGGGCGCCTAACCCCGCCCCGCCGCGAAGATCGCCCGCACCGTGTCGATGGTGTCGGCCTCGGCGGCGGTCTTGTCGGGGCGGAAGCGCTTGACGCGGGCAAAGCGCAGCGCCATGCCGCCCGGGTAGTGCGGGCTCTCCTGGACGTCGCCGAAGGCGACCTCGACCACCACCTCGGGCCGCAGCTGGACCACCCATTCGCCGGCCCCGGCGCTGCCGCCGACCGCCAGCTGCCGGAACCTCTCCGTCTGCCAGAGCAGCATCTCGTCGGTCAATCCCTTGAAGGTCTTGCCCAGCATCACGAAGCCGCCGCCGCGCGGGTCGCGGGCGCCGAGGTGCAGGTTCGAGAGCCACCCGCGGCGCCGGCCGTGCCCCCACTCGGCGGCGAGCACCACTAGGTCCAGGGTGTGGGCAGGCTTGATCTTGAGCCAGCTGGCGCCGCGCCGGCCCGCCTCGTAGGGAGCGTCCATGGCCTTGGCCAGCAGCC
Organism: Thermoanaerobaculia bacterium; assembly: GCA_035544375.1. Taxonomy (GTDB): domain Bacteria; phylum Acidobacteriota; class Thermoanaerobaculia; order Multivoradales; family UBA5704; genus JASLEW01. Next base: position 2,097 of record DATKFK010000472.1, on the reverse strand, counting down.
CCTCGTGACCGCGGCGCAGCACCTCGGCGAAGAAGGCCTCGGCCTCGCCGGCCGCCGCGGTCACCAGGCGCGGCACGGTCAGCCCCGGCGCGGCGCCGGCCAGCGCCGCGAAGCGCTCGCGGGCCGGCCGGTCGATCAGGTCGTCACCGTCGAGGTGCAGCAGGTCGAACAGGAACGGGGTCAGCGGCAGCTCGCCGCGCAGCCGCGCCACGTCGAGCTTGCGGCCGAAGCGCCGCATGGTCTCTTGAAAGGGGAGAGGCGAGCCGTCCGGCCGCAGGGCAATGGCTTCCCCGTCGAGCAGCAGCCGGCGGGCCGGCAGCGCCCGCACCGCCTCGACCACCTCGGGCAGCGCGGCCGTCACCTCGTTGCCGAGGCGCGAGAAGACCCGCACCTCCTCGGCGGCCTTGTGCACCTGGATGCGCGCGCCGTCGAGCTTGAGCTCGAAGGCCGCCTCTCCCAGCCGCTCTAGCGCTTCGGCGGTGCCCGCGGCCGGCTGCGCCAGCATCGGCTGCAAGGGGCGGAACAGCTGCAGACGAAAGCGCGCCAGCCCCGCGCTCCCGTCGAGCAGCGCCGCCCGCGCCACCGGCGCCAGCTCGCCGGCCAGCATCAGCGCCCGCCGCACCTCCGACGCCGGCACCGCCGCCGCCACCGCCAGCGCCTCGACCATGAGGCCGGCGAGCGCTCCCTGCCGCAGCTCGCCGAAGATGAGCCGCGCCAGCAGCTCCTGCTCCTCCCGCGTTGCCGCGCCGAGCAGCGCCCGGAGCCGCCGCGCCCGCTCGCCGGTCGCGCCGGGGCCGCCGGCGGCGGCGATGCCGGCGAAGGCGGCATCCACCTCCGCGAGGCGCAGCGCCGGAGCCGCCGCGGCCGGAACGTCCGCCAGCGCGGCGCGCACCGCCGCCGGCCCCAGGCCGAGCCTCCCCTGCCGCGGCTGGCCGGACGCGAACGCGGCCGCCGCCTCGATCTCCTCCGGCCCCAGGCGGCGCAGCAGGTCCGCGAGCGCCGCGATCTTCTCCGAGCGCGATCGGGTGGCCGCGACGCGGCGCGAGGTGACAACCAGGTCGGCGAGCAGCATCGGCAGCCGCATCGTACCGCCGCCGGGCCTGGCGTTGCGCTCGCCATCCTCGCTCGCCCACCATGATCGCCGCGACCGGGCGCCCCACCCCAGATCCTCGCCGCGGCGCTCGGCACGTCCGGCGCTCGGCGCGTCCGGCAGGCCTTGCCGCCCCGCCCGCGGTTGGCTACGATCCGGGCCGCCGCACCCACCGCAGGCCACGAGGGACCCCGACCATGTACCGTCCACCCGACTTCTCCGCGCCGCACCTCGCCGCGGCGCCGGAGTGCCGCTTCCAGCCCGCCCCGGCGGACACCGTCCTGCCCGACGGCTTCATGTCCACCACCAACCACCCGACCTACGTCAAGATCGACGGCACCTGGCACATGCCCGAGCGGCCGCGCATGGACTCGCACCTGGTCTGGGACCCGGCGGCGCGGCGCCTGGAGGCCAAGGAGCTCCGACTCATCCGCCAGGGCAACCTGGTGGCCACGGCCAGCGCCGAGGACGGCTCCGAGGGCGTGCTGGTCTGGGATCGCGGTTTCGTCGAGGAGGTGGACGACACCCGGCTGCCCGAGGCGTTCTCGTTCATGGCGTCGGAGGTCAGCCGCGAGAAGCCGGTCAACTACGACGCCATCTTCCGGGAGTTCATGCGCCATCGCGGCGCCGGCGGGTTCATCCTCTGGATCATCGGCCCGGCGCTGGTCCACGCCCGCGGCCGGGTCGCCATGGAGTGGCTGATCCACCAAGGCTTCTGCCACGGCGTCATCACCGGCAACGCGGTCGGCGTCCACGACATCGAGGCCGCGCTGTTCGGCACCACGCTCGGCATGATGGCCGACGGTTCCGGCACCTTCGGGGGCCACAGCACCCACATGCGCGCCATCAACGAGGTGAAGAAGGCCGGCTCGATCTCCGCCCTGATCGGCTCCGGACGCCTCCGCACCGGCATCATGCACGCCCTCACGACGGCCGGGACTCCCTACGTGCTGGCCGGGTCGATCCGCGACGACGGGCCCCTTCCCGAAACCATCGTCTCCGCCCTC
>DATKFK010000471.1:0-2108 GCA_035544375.1 Thermoanaerobaculia bacterium | reverse complement strand
GCCTGTACCGCACCGGCGATCTCGCCCGGCAGCTGGCGGACGGCTGCCTCGAGTTCCTCGGCCGGCTCGACCACCAGGTCAAGATCCGCGGCGTCCGCATCGAGCTCGGCGAGATCGAGGCGGTCTTGGCGTCGCATCCTTCGGTGCAGGAGGCGGTGGTCGTGGGGCGCGCGGCTCCGGATGGCGATGCCATGCCGGGAGAGCGCCGGCTGGCGGCCTACCTGGTCTCGCGGCCGGAGGCGCCGGCGCCCGGCGGCCGTGAGCTGCGCGCCTTTGCCAGGGAGCGCCTGCCGGCCCACATGGCGCCCGCCTCGTTCACCTGGCTGCGGGAGCTGCCGCGCACGCCACGGGGCAAGCTTGACCGGCGGGCGCTGCCCGCACCCGAGCGGCTGCAACCACGGGAGGGCGAGGGGCTCGTGCTCCCCCGCGACCTCGTCGAGCTGGCGCTGGCCAACGTCTGGGAGGATCTGCTCGGCGTCCACCCCGTCTCGGTCCACGACAACTTCTTCGAGCTCGGCGGGCACTCGCTGCTGGCGGTCAGCCTGATGGCGCGGATCGAGCTGCGCTTCGGCCGCGCCCTGCCCTTGTCCCAGCTCTTCGCGGGGGCGACCGTGGCGGCCCTCGCCCGCTGCCTGCGTGACCGCGACGGCCCTCCGGCAAGCGGCTCGCCGCTGGTGGAGATCCAGCGGGGAGAGAGCGGCCGCACGCCCCTGTTCCTGGTCCACCCGGCCGGGGGCCAGGTGCTCTGCTACCTGCCGCTGGCGCAAGCCCTGGGCCGGGAGCAGCCGGTGTACGGCCTGCAGGACCCGGGCGTCTACCAGCAGGGCGATCCGCGTTTCGAGGTCGCCGAGATGGCGGACCTGTATCTCGATGCCCTGCGCGGGGTGCAACCGCGCGGACCCTACCTGCTCGGCGGCTGGTCGCTCGGCGGCACCCTGGCCCAGGAGATGGCGCGCCGCCTCGAGCACGGCGGTGAAGAGGTCGGCCTGCTGCTCATGCTCGACGCACGTTGCGGCGGCGAGAAGGTGAGCGACGGCGAGATCCTCCTCTGGTTCGCCGGGCAGCTGGGCGTGGCGATGACCGCCGGTGAGCTTCAGGATGCGCCGGCAGAGGACCCGCTGCTCTTCGTCTTGGAGCGGTGCCAGGCCGCTGGCCGCCTGCCCGCCGATCTCGCGCCAGGGCAGGCGCGGCGGGTCGTCCAGCTCTTCGCCGCCGAGATGGCCGCCCTGGCGCGCCACCGTCCGGGAGCCAGCCGCTGCCCTATGCTACTGGTGCGCGCCGCGGCCGGGGTGGAAGAGGAAGTTCTCCGCGGCGAAGACCCGGGCCTTGGCTGGCGCGCCCTCTCCGGCGGCGGCGCCGAGGTGGTGGTGGTGCCGGGCACCCACCGGACCCTGCTCGACCCGCCGCAGGTGGGTGCCGTGGCGCGGGAGGTCCGGGCGCGCCTGGGCGGTCTCCCGCGCTGACGGACGCCGGCGGCGACGACAGATGACCGAGATCTGGCAAGACCTCCGCTTCGGCCTGCGGGCGCTGCCGCGGCGCCGCGCCGCGACCGCCGTCCTGCTGATCTCCTTGATCCTCGGCATCGGCATGGTCTCGGCGGTGTTCTCGGTGGTCGACGCGGTCCTGTTGCAAACCCTGCCGTACAAGGATGCCGCCCGCCTGGTCCAGGTCTCGGGGTTCTGGCGCCACGGCGCCAAGGTGGAGAGCTGGCCCATCTCCTATCTCGACTTCCGCGACTGGTCCGAGCGTTGCCGCCCCTTCCTCCTGCTCGGCGCCTACAGCAAGCCCCTCTCCTTCACCATGGAGCTCACGGGCCGGGCGGAGCACCTGGAAGGCGAGCTGGTTTCCGCCGGTTACTTCCAGCTTCTGGGGGTGTCGCCGGCCCTCGGCAGGTTCTTCTCCGCCGCCGAGGACAGGACCATGGATCCGCGGTCCGTCGTCGTCCTCGGCCACGACGTGTGGCGCCGGAGCTTCGGCGGCGACCGGCAGGTCGTGGGCCGCCAGCTGCTGCTCGACGGCGCCAGCTATACGGTCGTCGGCGTGATGCCGCCCGGCGTGCAGGGCGCCAGCGACGCCGCCCAGATCTGGCTGCCGCTGAACCTTTCGGC
>DATKFK010000470.1:0-4263 GCA_035544375.1 Thermoanaerobaculia bacterium | reverse complement strand
GGACGCGCGGCGCGGCACGTTCAGCCACCGCCACGCCGTCCTCTACGACACCGAGACGGGCGAGCCCTACACCCCGCTCGCGCACCTCAACACTCCGGGCGGCCCGCCGAGCGGGCGCTTCGAGGTCTACGACTCGATGCTGTCGGAGGCCGCGGTGCTCGGCTTCGAGTACGGCTTCAGCCGCGACTACCCGGAGGCGCTGGTGCTTTGGGAAGCGCAGTTCGGCGACTTCGCCAACGGCGCGCAGATCATCATCGACCAGTTCCTGGCTGCCGCCGAGAACAAGTGGAACCTGCTCTCGGGCGTGGTGATGCTGCTGCCGCACGGGTATGAAGGCCAGGGCCCCGAGCACTCGAGCGCCCGCCTCGAGCGCTACCTGCAGCTGGCGGCCGAGGACAACATCCAGGTCTGCCAGCCGTCGACCGCGGCGCAATACTTCCACCTGCTGCGCCGCCAGGCGCTTTCGGTCTGGCGCAAACCCCTGGTCACGTTGACCCCCAAGAGCATGCTGCGCCACCGCGACTCCTCGTCGCCGCTCGCCGACTTCACCCGCGACCATTTCCAGCGGGTGGTGCCGGACCGCGAGGTCGAGGACGCCCACCGTGTGCTGCTCTGCTCCGGCAAGATCGCCCACGAGCTGCGCCGCGAGCGCGAGCGGCGCCAGGACCACAACGCGAAGGCGACGGCGATCCTCGCTCTCGACCAGCTCTACCCGCTGCCGAAGGACGAGATCGCCGCCGAGCTGGCCCGCCACCCCAACTGCAAGGACCTGGTGTGGGTGCAGGAGGAGCCCGCCAACATGGGCGCCCTCTTCTACGTCCATCCCCGCCTCGAAAGCCTGGCCGGCAGGCGCGTGCGCTCCGTCCGCCGGCATGCCAGCGGCAGCCCGGCAACCGGCTCCGCGAAGGCCCACCTGATGGAGCAGCAAACCCTGCTCGCCCTGGCCTTCACCAGCGGCAGCCAGGTAGGCTAGGTCAGCGGCTGGCGGCCAGGCTTCTGCCGGATGCCGGCCAGCGTCGCCACGAAACCCTGCACGCGCACGGCCCCGGGGGCGAGCGCCGGCACCGCCGCACGCCGGGTGCTGCCGGATACGAAACCCTGGGCCGGGCGAGGCCGTAAGGATGCGCAGGAGGTGCACGGAGCCATGTTCGGCATCGCTTTCCTGATGGTCCTGGCACTGGCTGGCCTCGGAGTGTTGCTGGTGAGCCTGGCGCTGGTCGCTGGCGTCTTCAAGCTGGTCCTCCGCATCGCCCTGCTGCCGGTCATGCTGTCGCTCGGCCTCCTCAAGCTGCTGGCGGCGGGGCTGGCAGGGCTGCTGGCCCTGGCGTTGCTGGTGGCGGTGGCACCGGTCGTTCTCGCCGTGCTGGCGGTGCTGGCGGTACCGGCGCTGGCGCTCGGGATCCTCGGCGCCCTGGCGTGGGGCGGCCTGCGGATGGCGGCCGCTCTCTGACGACCTCCTGCAGGCAGTACTAAGGGTCCGGAGCAGCGGGCCAGCGCTTCAGCTCGCCCTCGACCACTCCCGGCAGCTCGGCCGCGAAGTGGGGGCCGAACGCCCGCCCCGGGGTCCAGCTGCCGGGCGGCACGCTGCCGGCCAGCACGCGCATCACGCATTCGACCGCCGATTCCGCCGTCAAGCGATAGGCTTCCGGAGTCTCCAGCGTGGCGGTCACCCGCGCGCCGGCGGCGTTGCGCGCCTCTCCCCAAAGGTACATCCGGGCGGCCGCCCTCACCTCGGGTGGCGGTCCGCTCACCCGCCGGACGATGGCGCCCTGCAGCAGCCGCTTGACCGGGCTCCAGGCGAGCAGCGGCAGCAGGGTGCCGAGCCGCCGGGCGCGCCGCACCGAGCGCGGCGGCGCGGCGGTATAGACGCGGATGTTGGGTATGCCGGTGGTGTGGTAGGCGGTCGCGACGTCTCCCCAGGGAATGGTCATCGCCCAGCGCCTGCCGCAGCCGAACTCGATCTCGCGCGCGTCGTAGGCGACCGGCACCGGCACGATCTTGCCGCCGCGGCGCACGGCGCCGGCGTGGGGCAGGCTCTCCACCATGGTCTTCAAGGTGCCGCGGCTGAACGTGCCGCGATCGGACGCGAAGGCCAGGTCCAGCTCCGATGCGTCGACCAGGGCGTCGGCGAGGCGGGCGGCGAGGCAGTCGCTCGGCACGACGTCGAACCCGACGCCGGGCAGCAGCACGACGCCGGCCTCGCGCGCCGCCGGCCCGGCGGCCAGCACCGCCTCGAAGACCGGCAGCTCGCCGGTGATGTCGAGATAGTGCGCGCGCGCCGCCAGGCAGGCGCGCACCATCGGCGCGCTGGTGTGGACGAACGGGCCGGCGCAATGCAGCACGGCGGCGATGCGCGGCGGGCCGGCCAGCACCCGGTCGAGCGCGGCCGGATCGTCGAGGTCGAAGATGCGGCTCGCCAGGCCCAGCTCCCGCGCCAGGCGCTCCACCGCCTCCCGGTTGCGGCCGGCAAGGATCGGCCGCTGCCCCCGCCGGACGGCCTCGTGCGCGACCAGCGCGCCGGTGTAGCCGGTCGCGCCGTAGATCATCCAGGTGCCTGAGGCGGCATTGCCGGGCTCGCCGGCGGTCGCCGGTTCGCCGCCGCCGCCATCGCCGCCGCCGGCGCCGGTAGCCCGGGTGGCCTCGCCCGGCGCGTCGCTCATGCCTTGCCGCCGGCGCTGCCGCCGCCGGCGAGGGGCGAGGCCAGGCGGCGGGATTGGCTCGCGCCGGCGTCCTGGCGGCCCTCGCGGCGGGTGCCGCGGGCGCCGGCGGTCAGCGCCGCGCGGGCGGCCAGCACCCGGTCCCGCGCCGCCCCGGCGCCGGCGGCGTCGAGCGCCGTCAGATGCCCCATCTTCCGGCCCGGCCGCGGCTGCGCCTTGCCATAGAGGTGCAGCTTGACCGTCGGGAAGGCGCAGGCGGCCGCCCAGTCCGGCTCGCCGTCCTGCCACAGGTCGCCGAGCAGGTTGGCCATCGCCGCCGGCTGCAACAGGTCGGTGGCGCCCAGGGACAGGCCGCAGATCGCCCGCAGCTGCTGCTCGAACTGGCTGGTGACACAGGCGTCGAAGGTGAGGTGGCCGGAGTTGTGCGGCCGCGGCGCCAGCTCGTTGATCAGCAGGCGGCCGGAGGTGGTCGCGAACAGCTCGACGCAGAGCACTCCCACCACTTCCAGGGCGTCGAGCACGCCGCGGGCGAGCTCGACCGCCTCGCGCTCCAGCCCGGGCGCCGTCGCGGCCAAGGGTGCCGGCGCCATCGAGACGTCGAGGATGTGATGGCGATGTTGATTTTCGATCAGGCCGTAGTGGGCGAACGAGCCGTCGAGACCGCGCGCCGCCACCACCGACACCTCGGCCGCGAAGTCGACGAAGGCTTCGAGCACGGCCTCTTCCGTGGCCAGCGCCGCCCAAGCCGCGGCCGCCTCGCCGGTTCCGGCGATGCGGACCTGCCCCTTGCCGTCGTACCCCCAACCGGCGGTCTTCAGCACTGCCGGCGTGCCCAGCGCCGCCAGCCCGGCGCGCAGCTCGTCCTCCGAGCGTACCGGCAGGAAGGGCGTCACCGGGAACCCGGCCGCCGCCAGGAAGCCCTTCTCGCGCAGGCGGTTCTGGGTGGTATGGAGAACCCGGCCGGCGGGCCTCACCGGCGCCTGCTCGGCGGCGGCCTCGGCGGTGGCGGCCGGGACGTTCTCGAACTCGAAGGTGACCACGTCGACCCCGCGTGCGAAGGCCCTGACCGCGTCGAGGTCGTCGTAGGCCGCCTGCACCTGCCGATCGGAAACCTGGCCCGCCGGCGCGTCGCTCTCGGGGGAGAAGGTGTGCACGCGGTAGCCCATGCGCCGCGCCGCGATCGCGAACATGCGGCCGAGCTGGCCGCCACCCAGCACCCCCAGGGTGGCGCCGGGCAGGATCGGGCCGTTCACGGCAGGGTCTCGCCGAGCACCCGCCGGGTTTGCTCCTCGGCATAGTCGCGGAGCTTCTGGCGCAGCTCGGGGCGGCTGCCGGCCAGGATGCGCACCGCCAGCAGCGCCGCGTTGGCGGCGCCCGCGGCGCCGATCGCCAGCGTTCCGACCGGCACACCCGGGGGCATCTGCACGATCGACAGCAGCGAATCGACGCCGTGCAGGGTGCGGCTCTCGACCGGCACTCCCAGCACCGGCAGCAGGGTCTGCGCGGCGACCATGCCGGGCAGGTGAGCCGCGCCGCCGGCGCCGGCGATGATCACCTCGATGCCGCGGTCGGCCGCGCCGCTGGCATAGTCGAACATCAACTGTGG
>DATKFK010000469.1:0-2611 GCA_035544375.1 Thermoanaerobaculia bacterium | reverse complement strand
CCCTCCTCGTGCACCGCGCGATGGTGCCGGCGGCAGAGCAGCAGCGTGTTGGCGAGGCTGGTGGCGCCGCCATCGGCCCAGGGCTCTACGTGGTGGGCGTCGCACAACCGCAGGCCGCAGCCGGGGAAGCGGCAGCCGCCGTCGCGATGCTCGAGGGCGCGGCGCAGGCCGGGCGAGATGGCGCGGGTGCGGCGGCCGACGTCGAGCACCCGGCCGTCCGCGGCGTGGCGCATCACCACCCGCGCCGAGTCGCAGGCCAGCCGCCTGGACGTTTCCGCGGAAACGTGCGTGCCGTCCGCGAGCCAGGACGAACCGCCTTCGCTGCCTGCCGCCAGCACCTCGGCATCCACGTGCACCACCACCTGGTAGCGGTCGCCGCGACTGCCGGGGTCGAGGTCCGCGGCGAGGGCGCTCTCGGCCACCAGACCCAGGGCGTCGGCGCGGCGTTGCTCCGCCGAAATCTCCTCAGGCATCCCCTCGTGCTCCGCCGTGGCGCCGGACGGCTGGCCGCGGCGCGGCGCATAAAGCGCCTCGGCGCCGGCGTCCAGGGCGCGCAGCAGGGTCGCGCCGGCCTCCGGCGCGAGGCGCCCCGTCACCACCACCATGCCATCCTCGTCGGTGTAGACGCGCAGGTACCGCGAGGCGTGGCGGCGCTTCTCGTCATTCCCCTCCGCGATGCGGTCGACACGCCGCATGCCGCGGACCAGCCGCTCGACGTGAGCGGCGGTTCCCGCACGCGCGAATCGCAGCAGTTCCTGCTCGTTGGCCGGCGTGGCGATGCGAGTGAGGGCGCGAACCTTGGAGTAGGAGACCTCGCCGCGGCGCATGGCCGCGGAGAGCAGCGGCAACGCGCCGAGCGCGCGCGCCACGCGCACCTTCTCGCGCGCGGCGCCAAGGTCGAGCCCGACGCGCCAGCACAGCCAGTGCGCGCAAGAGTGGAACCCGCTGTTCCAGCCGGCACGCTCGTCGAAATCGCGCAGCATCGCCAGCAGCTCGTAGGTGGCGGCCGAGATCTGTGCCGACAGCTCCGCGATGCGCTCGCCGAGCTGCTCGAGCTCCGCGCCTCCACACGTCGTCGGGATATCGTGACTTGCCTCGTGCAGCGGTTCGCCGATGATCATCTTCTCCCCCCCTCGCCAGCCATTGTAAACCCATGATTTTCAGGCGCGTTGGCGGCCCCGGAGGCCCCGATCGGCGGTCGTCGAAGGGGCCCAGGAGGCTCGCCGCGAGATCGGGCCATGGCGCCCCTTCCGCGGGCCAATCGAGACCCTTCGGATGCGGACTCGGGAATTCCGGCACAGGGGTCCGAAAAACCTTGTCAAGAGGGATCGGTGAGACGGGGATCGGCAACGCAGGCGACGCACAAGAGATAAACGCAATCCCTGGGATGCGTGCACCTTTGCGATCCGCGGCGCGGCGAGGGGCCAAGCGGGCGCAGCCGTCTTTGTACCTTCTTAACGTTTCCCGGGGGTATCCTGCCGGCCGATGGCTTACCCGGCTCGCATCCGCAGGCTCTGGTTGGCGGCCTTGGCGCTGGCCGGCCTGATGGGGTGCCACGGGGCGCACCGCGTTGCCGACCCGCCCGGGCCGCGCATCCTGGGCGAGCGCATCGTCTACCCGGAGAACGCGGCGGAGCTTGCGTCGCTCTCGACCGCAACGGCGGCAGCGGCGCCGGTGGGGACGGTGCGCACCACCGGGCGGCTGGCCTGGGACGAGGACCGCACGGCGCGGGTGTTTCCACCCATCGGCGGCCGGGTGCGCAAGCTGCTCGCCGACCTGGCGCAACGGGTGGAGCGCAGCTCGCCGCTCGCCGCCATCGAGTCGTCGGACTTCGGCCAGGCACAGGCTGACGCCGATCGCGCCTCGACCGACCTGGCCGTGGCCGAGCGCACCCTGATGCGGGTGCGCGAGCTGTACGAGCATGCGGCGGCGCCCCGCAAGGACCTGGAAGCCGCGCAGGCCGACCGCGACCGCGCGCGAGTCGAGAGCGAGCGCGCCTCGGCCCGCCTGGCGCTGCTCGGCGGGGCCGGCGCCCCGCACGGCGCCGCGCGCGGCGTGGATCAGCATTTCGTGCTGCGCAGCCCGATCGCCGGCGTGGTGGTGGACCGGGCGATCAACCCCGGCCTCGAGGTGCGCGCCGACGCCCAGGCGCCGCTTTACGTGATCTCCGACCCGTCGCGGCTGTGGGTGTACCTCGACGTCGTCGAGCAGGACCTGGCCTCGGTACGGTCGGGGCTGCCGTTGACCCTGCGTTGCAACGCCTATCCACGGCGCACTTTCGACGGCCGCGTCGAGGTGGTGGGCGATACCCTCGACCCGGCGACGCGGACGGTGAAGGCACGCGGCAGCGTCGAGAACCCGAACCGGCTGCTGAAGGCCGAGATGTACGTCGAGGTCGAGGTCGTCGACCCGGCGCAGCGGCCGGCGCTCGAGGTGCCGTCGGCGGCGGTGGTGGCCGAGGGCAGGCAGCGCTACGTGTTCGTCGAGGAGCGGCGCGGCAGCTTCGCGCGGCGAGCGGTCACCGCCGGCGCCGAGCGCGGCGGCAGGACGGTGATCCAGGCCGGGCTCGAGTCCGGCCAGCGGGTGGTGGTCGACGGCAGCCTGCTGCTCG
>DATKFK010000468.1:0-6651 GCA_035544375.1 Thermoanaerobaculia bacterium | reverse complement strand
CCGACCGCCACCAGGCAGCCGCCGGACAGCACCAGCGGGAAGCGTCGCTGCGAGTGCGCCACCGCCACCGCCCGCGCCACGTTGCGGCCGATCTCGGCCACCACCTCCGCCTTGCCGGCCGCCGGGCGGCGTACCGGGATCTCGGAGACGTGCACGTCCAGGCCGCGCCGCTCGACCTCCGCCAGCAGGCCGCGTGACAGCAACTGGCCGGCGCCGCGCGCCGACGGCGTGTCGTCACGCTCGACGTCGTACGGCACCACGATGACCTCAACCGCTCGTTCGCGCATGCTCCCATCCTCGCTCCCCGCGGGGTGGTCTATCTTACGCCAGGCCCGGGCGGGACCTGGATCGCGGTGGCGCACCGGTTGCGTCAATGCTCCGTCCGCGGCGGGGCGGCGTGTAGAATGGCGCGATGTCGCCTGGCATCGGCCTGTCAATGGCCTGACATCGGCCTGAAATCGGGATGACATCGGGAGGGGATGACATGACCAATCAACACCCGCGTCCAAGCTTCACCTGGCTGGGCCATGCGACCGTCCGCTGCAACCTGCCCGGCGGCGAGGTCGTCGTCATCGACCCCTGGGTGATGGGCAACCCGGCCTGCCCCGATCCGCTGAAGCGTCTCGACCGCATGGATGCGATGTTGATCACCCATGCGCACTCCGACCACATGGCCGATGCCGTGGAGCTGGCGAAGCGCCATCGCCCGCGCCACGTGGTGGGGTGCTACGAGGTCTGCACCTGGCTGCAGTCGAAGGGGATCGAGAACTGCTCGGGCATGAATCTCGGCGGCAGCCAGGAGCTGCTCGGCCTCACCGTGACGATGGTGCGGGCCGACCACTCGAGCGGCCTGCTCGACGGCGATCGGCACGTCTACGGCGGCGTCGCGTCCGGCTTCATCGTCAAGCTGGCCGGCGGCTTCACGTTCTACCACGCCGGCGACACCGCCCTGTTCTCCGACATGCAGCTGATCGCCGAGCTCTACCGGCCCGAGCTCGCGTTCCTGCCGATCGGCGACTTCTACACCATGGACCCGCAGCAAGCCGCTCGCGCCTGCCGCTACCTCAACGTGCGCAAGGTGGTGCCGATCCATTGGGGGACCTTCCCGGCGCTCACCGGCACGCCGCAAAAGCTGGTCAAGGCGCTCGAGGACCTGGGCGTCGCCTGCGAGGTCGTGGCGCTTCAGCCCGGCGACACTTACTAGGGGGGCGTTTCTCCAGGAGAGTGCGCTCAGGGCAGGCCGAAGCGCATGCCGAACCAGCGCGCCCTGGCGAGCAGGCCGATGCGGGTGGCCGGCGAGAGGTGCGGGGGCGCGGCCAGCACCCCGGCGCCTGCCTCCTCGATCTCCGAGAGCAGCCGCAGGCCGGCGAGCAGCGAAAAGACGCCTGCCCGCCGGTAGGCTGCCGGCAGCTCGATCAGGCCGCGGGGCGCGCGGAGCAGGCGCGGCCGCAGGCGGGCGCACTCGCGCTGGACGGCCTCGCCCAGGGCGGCGTCCATGCCCCCCTGTCCCTCGTCCTCCGGCAGCGGGCAGCGCCCGCGCGCCAGCGCCGCGCCCAGGTGCTGCAGGGCGTGCAGGCGGATCAGCGCGCCGCCAAAGCCGTTGACCTCGGCGTTGAGGCTGGCTTCGAGCAGCGCGCCGCCGGCCGCCCGCGCCAGGCTGCGCGCGTCGGCCTCGGCCTCGGCGGCGGTCGCCGGGCGCGGGCGCAGGACGCGCTGGCGGGCGCAGGCGGCGAGCTCGTCGAGAGCGTCGAGCGGCCACCGGCGCCGCGCGTTCTCCCGTGCCATGCGCAGGCAGATCGGCGGCGGCGCGCCGGCCTCGCCGCCCAGGGCGCGGTCGAGGTCCGCCTCCCAGCGGCCGATCCACGCCAGGCGTTCGCCCTCCATCCCGTGCTCGCCGGCGCAGCCGAGCAGCGTGCCGGCATACGCGAGCAGGGCCCGCACCCGTGAGCGCTCGATCGCCGGGAGCAGCAGCAGGGCCGGCGCGAAGTCGCCGAGCGCCTCGCGCGCGAGCTCGGCCGCGAGGTCGTCCGCGGGCCCGGCCGGCGTGGCGCCCCGCGCCGCCCGCGGCTCCGGTCGAGGGCTTGGCGCCGCCGCCGGCAATGGTGGCTCTGCGGCTGCCGGCTCGTTCGCCGGCACCGCCTCGGGCACCAGCCGGCCGTGGGAGCTGGGCGCGAGCAGGTCGCCGCGCCAGCGCGGGTCGGTCGGGCGGTGCTCGCGGAGCGCGAGCTGCGGCACGGTGGCAGGGGGGGCAGGTGTTGGAGCGGCCGAGTGGGACAAGGGCGATCACAGGAGGCGCAGCAGCTCGCGCTGCGGCGGGCCGCCGGTGACTTCCGCAGCGGCCCCCGCGGCCGCCGCGGCCGCGTCGGCGGCATCGGCGCTCCCGGCGATGCCCTCGGGGACGAGCACGACGTTGATTTCGCTGCGCACTCCGAAGTCGCCGGTCAGGTAGATGCCGGGCTCGATCGAGAAGCAGGTCATCGGCAGCAGGCGCCGGCTGTCGTGGGTCTCGAGGTTGTCCATGTTGGCGCCCTGGCCATGATCGGAGGTGCCGATCGAGTGTCCGGTGCGATGGAAGAAGCGCTCGCCGTAACCGGCCTTGCGGATCACCTCGCGGGCGGCGTCGTCGACCTCGAATCCCTGGATCGGCTGGTGCGGGTAGCGGCTGCGCACCAGGTGCAGGGCGGCGTCGCGGGCCGCCGCGACGTGGCCGAAGATCTCGGCCTGGCGATCGGTGGGCGACGGCGCGCACACCCCGCACCAGCAGATGTCGGCGTAGACGCTTTGCGGCGGCCGCTCCTTGGCCCACAGATCGATGAGCAGGAAATCGCCGCGCCGGATCGGCGACGAGCTGGCGTGGCTCGGCTGGTAGTGGGGGTCGGCGCTATGGGCGTTGACGCCGACGATCGGGTCGCTCTCGCTCCACAGCCCGGCCTGGTCGAAAGCGTCCAGGATGCCGCGTTGCACGGTGTATTCGTCGATCTCGTCGCCGCGCGCCAGGGCGGCGCCGACGCGGCCGAAGGCATCGTGCACGATCGCGTGCAGGTGGGCGGCGGCGCGGCGGTGCCCGGCGAGCTGTTCGACGGTCCAGGCGGCGGCGAAGCGCTGCGCCAGGTCGGCGGCCGAAACCAGCTCGACGCCCGTTTCGCGCAGCAGCTCGGCGGTGCCGGCGTCGAGCCGCGAGATGCTCGGCAGCTCGTTGCCCGGGCTGTACTGGGCCGCCAGGAGGCCGTGGCCCGCAACCAGCCGCCGCAGCGCGTCGCGGTGCTCCTGCCAGGTGAGGTACACGGCCTTGTCGCCCGGCAGGTGGTCGAGCATCGCCGGCTCGAGGGCGTGGACCAGCTTGCGCGGACCGCCGTGCCGCGACACCAGGTAGTAGCAGCGCCGGGTGACCAGCTTGCTCGGATCTCCCAGGCCCAGCAGGTCCAGCCCGATCGGATCGTTGTGCTGGAAGCAGGCAAAGAACCAGCCGTCGAGCCCGCCCGCCGCCAGCGCCGCCTCGATCTCCGCAATCCGCTCCGCCAGCATGTCCGGCACCTCCCAAACGCCAAGCGCCAGCGGATGCTATCAGACGGTGCCTGGTGCCCCGCTCGGTTCATTCGCCTGTCGCAGGTCACCCCCCGACGCGGCCAGGGGCGAGCAGCGTGATATCCACCCGGCGGTTGGCGCCGCGGCCGGCACTGCTCTCGTTGGTGCCGACCGGCTCGTCGGCGCCCCGTCCCGAAACCTGGATGGCGCTGTCCGGCACTCCCAGGTCCGCGAGGTAGGCGGCCACGGCCTTGGCCCGCGCCAGCGCCATGCGCGCGTTGACCGCCTTGCTGCCGCGGACGTCGGCATGGCCGACCACCAGCAGGCGATAGCCGCCCGTCTTGGCGTTCTCGGCCACGCCGGCGAGCGTCTCCTTGGCGGCGGCGGTCAAGGTGCTGCCCTTGGGGAACTGCACGCGCACCACCCGCGGCGGGTTGGACGAAGCGCTGGCGCCCCCGGCGGCGGCATTGCCGGCGCCTGTCCCGGCGGCCAGGCCGGCGCCGTGGGCGGCCGCCGCGGCGGGGCCTTCGGGCGGCAGCGCGACCGGGCTGTCGCCGGGCACGAAGTCGTTCTTCGCCACGATCTTCTGCCCTTCGCCCGAGAGGATGAAGGCCAGCATCTCGCGCGCCGGACCGTGCGGCTCGCCGCGGCTGTACATCAGCAGCGGCCGGTAGATCGGATAGGTGCCGGTGCGCACCGTGGCGACGCTGGCCTTGACCGCCGGCTGCCCTGGTTTCGCGGCGACGCCGAGCGTCTTGACCGCCGGCGTCACCCAGCCGATGCCGACGTAGGAAATCGCCCCCGGCTCGCGCGCCACCTTGTCGAGGATGGTGCCGTTCTCCTCGATGAATTCGGCGCTGGCCGCATAGTCCTCGGGGCCCTTGTCGTTGCCACGGCGAAGCACCTTGTCGCGGAAGAACGAGAAGGTGCCGGAGTAGCTGGGCCGCGAGACCAGGTGCACCGCCAGGTCCGGGCCGCCGACCTCGCGCCAGTTGTGGATCTTGCCGGTGAAGAGATCGGAGAGCTGGGCGATGGTGAGCTCGGCGACGGGGTTGCCGGGGTGGACGATGACCGCGATGCCGTCGTAGCCGATGACGAACTCGCGCAGCTCGACCCCCAGCTTGCGGGCCTCCGCCAGCTCGTTCTCCTTGACGCCGCGCGACGAGGCGCCGAGCTGCGCCGAGCCGTCGAGCAGGCCGACGAAGGCGGTGCCGGAGCCCAGGGCCTCCCACTTGACCTCGACCTCGGGGTGGCGCGCCGAGAAGTCGCGCGCGAAGTCCTGGCCGAGCTTGCCGCCGATGGTGTCGGAGCCCTTGACCTGCAGCGTGGCGGCAGCGGCGGGCGACGGCGCCGGGCTGCCGAGCCAGGCTGCCAGGGCGATGAGAGTGATGAAAACGGCGAGGTTCCTGCGCACGGGCATCGAGCGTACCCTCCTCCAGATGGCCAGCAAGGGGCCGGCAGCGCCGGCTGTCAACGGAACGTCACGGGCCAGTTGATCCAGACCGGGACCGGCGCGCCGGCCTGCCGGCCGGGAGTGAAGCGGTACTTGCGCACCGCGTCGAGAGCCGCATCCTCGAAAGCCGCCAGGTCGAGCCGGGAGCGGTAGATCTTGGCGTCCGCCACGCTCCCGTCGGCGCCAATCAGCAACCGGCAGACGATCGTCGGCTTCAGTGCGGCATTGGGGTCGGGCGCCACCGGCGGGGGTCCCGAAACCAGGGCAGGGGGCGCATCGCGCGGCCCGCTGAGCTGCGTCGCCTCGACCGCCGGGCGCGCCGGCGCCGCCGCGGCGCCGCCGCCCGGGGTGTTGCCGGTTCCGGCCGCCACGTCGTGCCGGGCAAGGGCCAGCCAGCTCACCGCCGCGAGCAGCAGCAGGGCGGCGGCGACGCCGATCCACAGCCGGCCGCCGGCCGCACCCGCCCGCCCGGGCGCCGGGCCCCCTCCGGCGCCTGCCTCCCTGGGCGCTGACGATGCTCCGGCGGTGGTCGCGGACAATGCGGGCGCTCCCGGCGGCGGCACGAGCGTGCGCCGGGTTGCCTTGGGCACGTCGCCGCCCTCGATCCTGGTGTTGGCCTGCAGCAGGAGCTTCTGGACGTTGCCCTGCAGGTTGCGCTGCTGGGGCACCGCCCCGTTCTCGACCTGGAAATGGCCGGCGCGCGCGGCCACCAGGGCGACGAAGGCATCGAAGCCGCCCAGGTCTTCGAAAACGGCGCTCACCACCTCGCCGCCCTGCAGGTAAAGGGTGCCGTTGCCGTCGACCGCCAGCACCCGGACGCAACAGGTCCGTCCCGCGACCCCGGCCACCTGGACGAGGTCGGCAAGCGAGAACTCCGCCAGGTCGCCTGCTAGTTTCATGGTCATGTCCGACCCGTGGGAAGTGTCGGCGCCCTGCGACGATGGCTTGCAGTTCTCATTTGCGTGCGGGTCGCCGGCCTAATGGTTGGAATGGCTGCCGCTGAGCTTAGGAGCGGTGTGCGGCACCGCCGTGGCAGAGGGGTGACAGTCGGCAGCCGGGCTCGGCTACACTGTCGCGGTTCCGGCCGGCGTCCCGCGGCGGTGCGGCGCCGACGACCCGTAGGAAGTGTCGGCGCCCTGCGGCAGTGCATCGCAGCTGTCGTTCGCGGGCGCCGGGACGCCGGGGCGCCGACCCGATCCGATCGCGGCACGAGACATGCACGCCTGCCCGAGAGGTGGGACCGGCGCTCCATGTCTCCGGTGCCAGCTGTGCTTTTTTTCGAGGAGGCTTCCGCCCATGAAAGTTTTCGCCCGCGTGCTGGCCTGTGCGTTGCTCCTGCTGCCCGCCATTGCCGGCGCTGTTTTCGCCATCGGCCAGGGCCGAGTCCTTGGCACCGTCGTCGATCCCTCAGGCGCCCCGGTCGCGGGCGTCAAGGTCGTCGTCACCAGCCCGGACATGGCCAGCTACCGGCTGGAGAAGTCCACCGACGCGCGCGGCCAGTTCAGCGCCATCATCCTGGATGCGCAGCGCCAGTACACGCTGCATCTCGAAAAAACCGGGTTCATCACCCTCGAGCAACCGCTCAAGCTGAAGATCGAGGACACGCTCAAGGAGACCTATACCCTGCAGCCCGCGACCGGCGCCGCGGCCGGGGCGCCGGCCGCGTCCGGCGC
>DATKFK010000467.1:0-4637 GCA_035544375.1 Thermoanaerobaculia bacterium | reverse complement strand
AGCGGCATGGTGGCGACCTGCCAGCCGAAGGCGCTGAACACCAGGGGCTGCCGCCAGACCGGCCGGTAGCCGGCAAGGTCGCCGGCGGCCAGCAACCCGCCGTGGCGGCGGCTGGCGGCAACCACCGCCGCCGCCACCTCTCCCGCGGCGATCGCCGCGGGCCCGCGCTCGGCGTAAGCGGCGAGCGTCGCCGCCAGGGCGGGCAGGCGGAGGCGGGTGCCGGCGGCAGGGGCCTGGCCGCCGGGCAGCCAGACCGCGGCGCTTTGGGGGAACCTTGCCAGCAGCCGGCGCTGCGGTGCGGCGGCGAGGACCGCGTGCAGGTGCGGGTCAACCACGAAACCGTCGCGGGCCAGGCGAACGGCGGGCGCCACCACCGCGGCCCAGGGCAGCTTGCCCAAGGCGCGGTGCAGCTCCCACAGCCCGGCCGGGCTGCCCGGCACGCCGGCGGCGAGCGGCCCGACCGTCGAAGCCTCGGGCAGGGGCCGCCCCTTGGCATCCAGGTACATGTCGCGGCGCGCCGCCGCCGGCGCGGTCTCACGGAAGTCGAGCGCCGCGAGCCTGCCGCCCCTCTTCAGCACGGCGAAGCCGCCGCCGCCCAGGTTGCCGGCTTCCGGATAGACCACCGCCAGCGCCAGCGCGGCCGCCACCGCCGCGTCGACGGCATTGCCCCCGCCGCGCAGCATGGCCAGCCCGGCGGCGGTCGCCTGAACGTGGCCCGAGGCGACGGCGCCGCCCGGCGGGGCCCCGGCCGCCGGCCGGCCGGAGGCTGCCGGCGAGGCGGACGTCCGCAGCGGGCCGGCCGCGATCAGGGCGGCGGCCAGGCAGGCCTGGAAGGCTGGGTGCGGCTGCGGTCGGGTGCGGGGCATGTCCGGTGCGCGCTCGGCGGCGGCGCACGCGCGGCGCCGCCGCGCGGCAGCCAGGAGTCTCCCGGGTCCCCTTACTTGACCTCTTTCAGATGAGCGTTGACCAGCTTGGTCATCTCGAACATGCTGACGGACGCCTTGCCGCCGAAGACCGCCTTGAGCTTGTCGTCGGCGCGGATGGTCCGCTTGTCCTTGGGGTCCTGCAGGTTGTGCTGGCGGATGTAGTCCCAGATCTTCTTGGTCACTTCGGTGCGCGGCAGGGGCGCGCTGCCGATGACCGCGGCGAGCGCCGCGTCGGGCTGCATCGGCTTCATGAAGGCGCTGTTGGTCCGCCCTTTGGCGCCGGCGGTGCTGCTCTTCGGGCTCTTTTCTGGCATGAACGCTCCTCCGCTGATAGGTGAAGAGTGAACTGACTGGCGTGCGTTGCGGCCATCGCGGCCGCAGCAGACCTTATGCAAATCTGCCGCCTTCGGCAATGTCCTCCTGCCGCGGTCGAGGATATCCTCTCGCCTGCATGTCCGGTGCCGACCTCGATCCGCTGTGGCTGACCCTGCGTCTGGCCGGTGTCACCACCACCGTGCTGCTGATCGTCGGCACGCCGCTCGCATGGTGGCTGTCGCGCACCGGCAGCCGGCTGCGTTTTCCGATCGAGGCGGTGGTGGCGCTGCCCCTGGTGCTCCCGCCCACCGTCCTCGGCTTCTATCTGCTGGTGCTGCTGGGGCCGCGGGGGAGCGTCGGGGCGCTGCTCCGGTCCTTGGGCCTCGAGTCACCGGTCTTCAGCTTCTCCGGGCTGGTCATAGGCTCCGTACTCTACTCTCTGCCGTTCGTGGTGCAACCGCTGCAGGGCGCCTTCGAGAGCGTCGGCCGCCTGCCGCTCGAGGTCGCCGCGACGCTGCGCGCCGGTCCGTTCGACCGCTTCGCCACCGTCGCCGTGCCGCTCGCGCGGCGGGGTTTCCTGACCGCCGCCACCATCGGCTTCGCCCATACCCTGGGCGAATTCGGCGTCGTGCTGATGATCGGCGGCAACATCCCCGGCCGGACGCGGGTGCTGTCGATCGCCATCTACGATCACGTCGAACGGCTCGAGTACGCCCAGGCGCACCGGCTGTCGCTTGGGATGCTGGCGTTCTCCTTCGCGGCGCTGTGGGGAGTGTACGCGATGAACGTTCGGGGGCCGCGAGGGTCGCGGGCGCCAGGCGGACCGCGGGGGCCGCGGCGACCGCTGGGGCTGCGCGGACCGCGGACGCGGCGAGATGGCGGCGGAGACGCGGCGTGAGGGGGCGTTTTCGGCTGGCGCGCGGCGGCGGCTTCGTGCTGGACGTCGACTTCACGGCGCCGGCCGCGGGGGTGACCGGGGTCTTCGGCCCTTCCGCTTCCGGCAAGACCACCCTGCTGCGCTGCGTGGCGGGCCTCGAGCGCGCCCCGGCGGGGCTGCTCGAGGTCGCCGGCGAGGTCTGGCAGGACGAGGCGCGCGAGTGGTTCGTGCCGGCCCACCGCCGGCGGGTCGGCTACGTCTTCCAGGAGGCGGGCCTGTTCGCCCACCTGTCGGTGCGCGGCAACCTCGAATACGGCCTGCGGCGCACGCCGCCCGGCGAGCGGCGGGTGCGCTTCGCGGAGGCGGTCGAGTGGCTGGGGCTCGAGCCGCTGCTGGCGCGCGCTCCGGAGGCCCTGTCCGGGGGCCAGCGGCAGCGGGTCGCCGTCGCCCGGGCGCTGCTGACCAGCCCGCGGCTGCTGCTGATGGACGAGCCGCTGGCGGCGCTCGACGCCGCCGCCCGCGAGGAGATCCTGCCGTATCTCGAGCGGCTGCACGCGCGGCTGGAGATCCCCGTCCTCTACGTCAGCCACTCCGCGCCGGAGCTGCTGCGCCTGGCGGATCACCTGCTGCTGCTCGCCGCGGGCAGGGTGCGCGCGGCCGGCCCGCTGGCCGAGGTGACGACGCGCCTGGACCTGCTGCCCTGGGGGCCGGAAGCGGAGCTGGGCGTGGTGATCGAGGCGGTCGTGGCGGGGCACGACGAGCGTTTCGACCTCACCTACCTGGATTTCGCCGGCGGGCGGTTGAGCTTGCCGCGGCATGCCGCGGCGCCGGGCAGCCGGCAGCGGGTGCGGGTGCTGGCGCGCGACGTCAGCCTGGCGCTCGTGCGGCCCGAGCGGACCAGCGTGCTCAACGTCTTCCCGGCGAGCATCGTCGAGGTCAGCGACGGCGGCGAGACGGGCCGCGGCCGCCAGCCGCTGGTCAAGCTCGATGCCGGCGGCGCGGCGCTGCTCGCCCAGGTCACCCGCAAGTCGCTGGTCACCCTGGAGCTGCGGCCCGGGGTGCCGGTCTACGCGGTGATCAAGGGCGTGGCTCTCCTGATGGAGGCCGGCTAGAAAACCCCCCAGGCGAGCGGGAGACTGGCGCGGGCAATCCCCCAGGCGAGCGGGAGACTGGCGCGGGCAATCCAGGGCCAGGGGATCACTCGCGGCGTGGGAATTTGTTGCTGCTCGCGTGGTAATTTGTTGCCTCTCTATGCCGCCGCTCTTCATCACCTTCGAGGGGATCGACGGCAGCGGCAAGACGACCCACCTGCGGCGCGCGGCCGAGTGGCTGGCGCGGCACGGCGTTGCCTGTCGCTGCACCCACGAGCCCGGCGGCACGCCGCTCGGCGACGCCCTGCGCTCGCTGTTCCTGGATCCCCGCTGGGGCGCGATCGACGGCACCGTCGAGCTGCTGATGCTCTTCGCCAGCCGCCGGCAGCACCTGCTGGCGGTGATCGAGCCGGCGCTGGCCGCCGGCGAGGTGGTGCTTTGCGACCGCTTCACCGATTCAACCCGCGCCTACCAGGGCAGCGGCCGCGGCGTACCGCTGGCACTCATCGACCAGGTCGACCTGCTGGCGACCGGCGGCCGGCGCCCTGACCGCACCCTGCTGTTCGATCTGCCGGCGGCGGCGGCGCGTGCGCGCCGCCATGCCGGCGGCCGCGGCGGGCAGCGGCGTGCCGCCGGCGCCGGGGGGCCTGGCGTTCTCGGCGGTCCCACCGGCATGGACGAGGCCGGCGGACAGCCGGGTGGGCCCGGGGGCGGTGGGTCGCGAGCGGACCGCCTGGACGCCGAAGACCTGGATTTCTACGAGCGGGTGCGGCAGGGTTTCCTCGCGCAGGCGCGGCGCGAGCCGCGGCGCTTCCACATCGTCGACTCGGGCGGCGACCCGGCGCGCACCGCGGCGCAGGTGCGCGAGGCGCTGGCCGACCTGCTGCCGGCCGGAGTGGCGCGGGCATGAACCTGGAGGCGGCGCGGCAGGCGGCGCGGCAGGGCCGGATGTACCCGGCGGTGATCCTGCATGGCGGCGACGGCGACGCCCGGCGGCGGGCGGCGGTCGAGCTGGCGCGCATCCTGCTCTGCGAGGCGGCGGCGCCGGAGGCGCGGCCCTGCGGCGCCTGCCGCCACTGCCGGCGCATTGCCTGGCCGGCCGGCGGCGGCGGCGCGGTGGGGGACGATGCGGCCGGCGAAGGCGGCCCGGCCGGCCGGCTGGAGAGGCTCGAGGCGCCGTTCCATCCCGACTTCCAGGTGCTCGAGCGCGATCTCAAGACCTCGACGTCGGTCGACGCCGCCCGCGAGCTGATGCGGGTGGCGCAGGTCTCGCCGTTCGAGGCGCGCGGCCAGGTGTTCGTGATCGCCAGCGCCGAGAGCTTGAGCGGCGAGGCGGCCAATGCGCTGCTCAAGAACCTCGAGGAGCCGCACGCCTCGGCGCCCCGCCATTTCCTGTTGCTCGCGCCGTCGCGCCTCGACCTGCTGCCG
>DATKFK010000466.1:0-8084 GCA_035544375.1 Thermoanaerobaculia bacterium | reverse complement strand
CGCTCGGCTCCAGCGGCAAGCTCGACCGCCGCGCGCTGCCCGACCCCGGGACCGCCGCGGCGGCGCCCCGGGACGCGGCGCGGACCTACGTGGCGCCGCGCACCGAGGCCGAGGCGACCGTGGCGGCGATCTTCGCCGCGGTCATCGGGCTCGAGCGGGTCGGGGTCCGCGACAACTTCTTCGCCCTCGGCGGGCACTCGCTGCTGGCGATCCAGGCGATCTGGCGGCTGCGCGAGAGCTTCGGCGTGGAGCTGCCGCTGCGCGCCATGTTCGAGGCGCCGACCGTCGCCGAGCTGGCGGACGCCATCGAGGAGCGGGTCATCGAGCAGATCGAAGGGCTCGCGGACGACGAGGTCGACTCCCTCCTCGCTCCCGCGGCCGAGGGCTCTCCCGCGGCCTGAGGCAACGCTGCCCATGATCGCGAGCCCCGGCCTGACGGTGAAGGACCTCTTCGCGCGGCGCGTCGCGGCGGCGCCGGATGCCGTGGCCCTGGCCGGTGGCGGCCGCCATCTCAGCTACGGCGAGCTCGACCGCGGCGCGCGCCGCCTGGCGGGCGTCCTGGCGCGGCGCGGGGTCGGGCCCGAGCGCCTGGTGGGGCTGCGCCTCGGGCGCGGGGTCGAGATGGTGGTGGCGATGCTGGCGGTGCACCAGGCCGGCGGCGCCTACGTGCCGCTCGATCCCGGCTTCCCGGGCGACCGGCTCGACCACATGGTGCGGGACGCGGGGCTCACCTTGGTGCTCGGCGACGGTGCGCACCCCGGGGATGGGGGCCGCGAGGCGGCGGCGCCCGTGCCCCTGCTCGCCCTCGGCGCAGCGCTGGCGGCGGCCGGCGCCGGGGACGCGCCGCCCGGCGTGCGGGTGGCGCCGGAGAACCTCGCCTACGTCATCTACACCTCCGGCTCGACCGGGCGCCCCAAGGGCGTCCAGGTCACCCATGGCGCGCTGGTCAACTTCCTGCTCTCGATGCAGCGGCAGCTCGCCTTCGGCGAGCGGGACAGCCTGCTCGCGGTGACCACCCTCTCGTTCGACATCGCCGGGCTCGAGATCTGGCTGCCCCTCATCGCCGGCGGCCGCGTCGAGATCGCCCCGCGCGAGGCGGCGATGGACGGCGCGCGCCTCGCCGCGCTGCTCGCGGCCTGCGATCCCACCGCCCTGCAGGCGACTCCGGTCACCTGGAAGCTGCTGCTGCAGGCGGGCTGGCAGGGGAGCCCCCGGCTGCGCCTGCTCTGCGGCGGCGAGGCGCTGCCGCGCGCGCTCGCCGGCGCCCTGCTGGACAAGGGCGCCGGGCTCTGGAACCTCTACGGGCCGACCGAGACGACCATCTGGTCGGCGGCGGCGCGGGTCGGGCCGGGGCCCGGCCCGGTGCCGCTCGGCCAACCGATCGACGCCACCGAGATCCTCATCCTCGATGGCGACCTGCAACCCGCGGCAGGCGGCGCCGCGGGCGAGCTGTTCATCGGCGGCGCGGGCCTGGCGCGCGGCTACCGCGGCCAGCCTGCCCTCACGGCGGAGCGCTTCGTGCCGCACCCCGGGCCAGGCGCCGGGCCGGGGGCCCGCCTCTATCGCACCGGCGACCTGGCGCGCCGCGGTGCGGGCGGCCAGCTCGAGTTCCTCGGCCGCGCCGATCAGCAGGTCAAGATCCGCGGCTTCCGCATCGAGCTCGGGGAGATCGAGGCGGTGCTGCGGGAACATCCGCGAGTGCGCGAGGCGGTGGTGTCGGCGGTGCCGTCCAGGTCCGGAGAGCGGCGCCTGGTCGCCCACGTGGTGCCCGCCCCCGGCCCGGCGCCGGAGCCGCGCCAGCTGCAGGAGCTGCTCGCGCGGCGGCTGCCGGAGTACATGCGCCCGGCGGCCTTCGCCTTCCTCACCACCCTGCCGCTGACCCCCAACAACAAGGTCGATCGCCGGGCCCTGCCCGAGGTGGCCGAGCCGGTAGGAGTGCCGCTGGCCCGCACGCCGACCGAGGAGCTGGTGCTCGGCATCTGGGGCGAGGTCCTCGAATGCGGCACGGCGGGCGTCGACGACGACTTCTTCGCCGCCGGCGGTCATTCGCTGCTCGCCGGCCAGGTGATGGCCCGGCTGCGCGAGGTGCTGGGCCTGGAGCTGCCGCCGGGCATCCTCTTCGAGCACCCGACACCCTCGCGCCTGGCGCGCGAGATCGACACCCGCCGCCGCGCCGGGTCCGGGATGCTGCCGCCCCTGGAGCGGCAGGCGCGCGACGGGGCGCTGCCGCTCTCCCACGGCCAGGAGCGGCTATGGCTCTACGACCAGCTGGACCCCGGCAGCAACGCCTTCAACCTGGGCTACGGCTTCAGGCTGCGCGGGCGCCCGGCCGTGGCCGCCCTGGCCGCCGCCCTGGCGGAGGTCGTCCGCCGCCACGAGATCCTGCGCACGCGAATCGTCGGCAAGGACCCGCCGCGGCAGGCAATCGATGCGCCTCCTGCCCGGGTGCTGGCGGCGATCGACCTGCGCGCACTCCCTGCCGCGCGGCGGGAGCAGGCCGCCCGGCGCGGCGCGGCCGCCGTCCAGTCAGCCCCCTTCGCGCTCGCCCGCGGACCGTTGCTGCGCGCCGCGCTGCTGCCGCTGGCGGCGGACGACCACGTCCTCTGCGTCGCGGTGCACCATATCCTTTGTGACGGTTGGTCGCTCGGCGTGCTGATCCAGGAGATGACGACCTTGTACGCGGCGTTTGCCGCGCTCCCCGCGTTCGCCGCCGACGGCGCCCTCGCCGCCCACGGCGCTGTGTCCGCAGCGCCGCCCGGCACGGCGGGGGCGGGGCCGACGCTGCTGCCACCGCCACCCGTGCAGTACGCCGATTTCGCCGCCTGGCAGCGCCGCTGGCTGGCGGGCGAGCCGCTCGAGGCGCAGCTCGCCTACTGGGCCGAGCGGCTGGGCGGCGGTCACACGGTGGCGACGCTGCCCGCCGACCGGCCGGCAGGGCAGGCCGGGGGTGCGCTGGGCGAGGTCGCCAGGGTCCTCCCCGGCGACCTCGTGGCGGCGCTCGGCGCCCTCGGGCGGGAGCACGGGGCCACGTTCTTCATGACCATCGTGGCCGCGGTCCAGCTGCTGATCCACCGCTACACCGGCAGCGAGAGGGTGGTGGTCGGCAGCCTGCACGCGAACCGGTCGCACTCCGCCGTCGAAGGCGCGATCGGGTTCTTCGTCAACGTCCTGCCGCTGGCGACGGAGCTCGATCCGGGGTGGAATTTCCGCGAGCTGCTGGTGCGGGTGCGCGACGGCGCGCGCGGGGCCTGGGCCCACCAGGACGCCCCGTACGAGAAGATCGTCGAGCGGGCGCGTCCCGAGCGCGGCGCGGGGCGCAACCCGCTGTTCCAGGTCATGGTGGTGCTGCAGAACGTGCCGGTGCCGCCGCTGCGCCTGGCAGGCGTCGAGGTTGCGCCGCTCTCCGTCGATCGCTCGACTCGGCGCGCCGCCTTCGATCTCACCCTCACCCTGGTGCCGGAGGCAGGCCGCCTCCTGGTGCTGGGAGAATACGACACCGGGCTCTTCGAGCGCGGCACCGTCGAACGGCTGCTGGGGCATCTCGACGCCCTGCTCCGCGACGTGACGCGCGACCCGGAGCAGCGGCTCGCAGAGCTGCCGCGCCTGCCCGCGGCGGCGGGCGCCGGCGTGCTGCGGGACGGCAGGCTGTGGCTGACCGATCAACTCCACGCGGCCGGCGGCGAGGCGGCCGCCGCCGCCCGCGAACGGCTGGCGGCACGGCGGTCGCGCCTGTCGCCGCGGCAGCTGGCGCTGCTCGCGCAGCGCCTCAAGAGCGACCTCGACCCCAATCGCGTCAAACAGATCCGGAGGACCGAATGATGCAATCCCTACGCTACGCAGTGCGCGCGTTGGCGATGCGCCCCGGCTTCAGCCTCCTCGTCATCGCGATCGTCGCGCTGTGCATCGGCGGCAACGCCTCGATCTTCAGCGCGGCCAAGGCCGTCCTGTTCCAGCAGCTGCCCTACCAGGGCGTCGACCGGCTGGTCATCTTCAGCCTGATGGACATTCCGGACTCGGAGGAGACCGACATGTCCTGGATCGAGGCGGCGGACTGGAAGCAGCGCGCCACCCAGATGGAGGAGCTGTCTCCGTTCCTGTCCTGGCGCGATCGCATCCTGATCGAGGGCGACGCCGTCGAAAGGATCGGGATCAACTACGTCACGCCGTCCTACTTCAAGCTGCTCGGCGTCCGGCCCGAGCTGGGGCGGCTGTTCTCGCCGCAGGAAAACGGCGCTCCCGGCAGTGCGCCGGTGATCATCCTCGGCTACCCGCTTTGGGCCCGTCACTTCGCGAAGGACCCCGGCGTCATCGGCAAGCGGGTGCAGCTCAACAACGCCTTCTATACGGTCGTCGGCGTGATGCCGGCCGAGTTCGTCGACTTCATCCACGGTCACTACAAGATCGACGCCTGGATCCCGGCGGTGCAGGCCGGGGAGGCGATCTCCCGCGGCAACGCCCTGTTCAAGGGGCGCGGCGAACGCTACTGGTACGGCCTAGCCCGCCTCAAGCCGGGGGTGACGCTCGAGCAGGCCCGCCGGGAGGTCGCCATCATCGCTGCCCAGATGCAGCGCGAGTTCCCGGACACCAACCGCGACTACGGCGCCCGCCTGCGGCCGCTGCGCGCCTTCATGTTCGAGGACCTGCATTCGGGCATGAGGATCCTGCTCGCGGGAGCGGTGTTCGTGCTGCTCATCGGTTGCGCCAACGTGGCCAACCTCATGCTGGTACGGTTGACCGAGCGCCGGCGCGAGCTGTCCATGCGTCTGGCGCTCGGCGCCAGCCGCCTCTCGCTGGTCCGCGAGGTCGTGCTGCAGAGCCTGCTGCTGGCGGTGGCGGGAGGCGCCATCGGGGTCGTGCTGGCGACCTGGGGCACGCGGCTGCTCGCCCGACTGGTGGAGCTGCCCGCCTACGTGCACATCCAGCTCGACGGCGGCGTGCTGGCGGTGGCCGCCGCGGCGACCGTGCTCACCGGCATCTTGTTCGGGCTGCCGCCGGCGCTGAGCGTGGCGCACATGGACTCGCGCGGGACGCTGCAACAGATCAAAGCCTCGGGCGGCAAGGGCGCCATCTCGTCGAAGAGCCGCAGCGGGCTGCTGGTCTTCCAGGTCGCCGTGGTCGCGGTCCTGCTGGTGGTGGCGGGCCTGCTGATGCACAGCTTCGTGCGGCTCCGCGCCGCCGGCGTCGACTTCCCCACCGACCGCCTGCTGACCATGCGGCTGGCCTTCGCCACCCAGAAGTACCAGGAGCCGGCCCGGATCGTGCTCGCCGAGCGGGAGATCCTGCGCCGCTTCGAGGGCGTGCCGGGAGTCTCCGGCGCCGCGATGTGGGGACCCGGAATGCCGGGCATCAATGCCAACTACTTCGACCTCAAGCAGGAGACGGCCGGGGCCAAGGACCCGACGATCCACTCGAACGCGCACTTCATCAGCCCGGGGACGCTCAGGATGCTGGGCGTGCCGCTGTTGCGGGGCCGCGAGTTCACCTGGCAGGACGGGCCCGGCAAGCCCCGCGTCGTGATCATCAGCGAGTCGCTGGGCAAGGTGCTGTGGCCGGGCCAGGATCCGCTGGGCAAGCGGCTGCTGCGGGCCAACCGGGAAGGCGAGCGGCCGTGGGCCGTGGTGGGCGTGATCCGCAACGCCCGGTTCCAGGGCCGCCTGGACGAGAGCGGCCATCACATCATGTTCCCGCAGGACCAGGAGCCGAGGGCCAACACCAACCTGCTGGTGCGCACCGGCACCGACGCGGCGAGCATGACCATGACCCTGCGCAACGTGATCAAGCAGGTCGACCCCCAGGTGCCGATCTACGACGCCGTGACCCTGACGCAACGCCTCCATGAGCAAGAGGGGGGCCATCGCCTGAATGCCGCGGTCGTCGGCGTCTTCTCGCTGCTCGCGCTGCTGCTGGCGGTGCTCGGGCTCTACGGGGTGCTGGCGTACTCGGTTGCCCAGCGGACGCGCGAGATCGGCCTGCGCATGGCGCTCGGCGCAGGACGGGCGAAGGTGATGGCGATGGTCATGGTGTGGGGCCTGCTGTTGGTGGCCTTCGGCCTGGCGGTCGGCCTGGGAGGGGCGCTGGCGGTGTCCCGCCTGATGTCGAGTCAGCTGTACGGCGTCCAGGCCGTCGACCCGCTCACCTTCGGCAGTGTGATCGTGGTGTTCGCGGTGGTCGCGCTCGTCGCCACCTACCTCCCGGCCAGGCGCGCCGCCAAGGTGGAGCCGACCGTCGCCCTGCGCTTCGAATAGGCATGAGGCCGCGGGGGAAGGACGGAGCGGGGGGACCGGTCGATGGCGGAGCTCGAGAATCGCAGGGCCGCGCTGTCGCCCAAGAAGCAGGCGCTGCTTGCACAGCGCCTGCGCTCCGAGGTCCGCCGCGACGAGCCGCCGCCGATCCCGCGGCGGGCGGCGGCGGGACCGGCCCGCCTGTCGTTCGCCCAGGAGCGGCTCTGGTTCCTGGCTCAGTGGCAGCCGGGCGGCACGGCCTACAACCTGCTGGACGTGATCCGCCTCGCCGGCCGGCTGGATGTCGCCGCCCTGGCCGCCGCCCTCCGCCTGACAGTCGAGCGCCACGAGTCCCTGCGCACGGTCTTCGTGGAAGCGGCGGGCGTCCCCTTCCAGAGGGTCGGCCCGGTCCCGGGGCAGCTGCTGCCGCTGGTCGATCTCTCCGCGCTGCCGCACCCGCGGTGCCAGGCCACCGCGCACGCCCTGGCGGCGGCACAAGCCGGTGTGGCGTTCGATCTCGCTCGCGGGCCGCTCTTCCGTGCCCGGTTGCTGCGCCTGGGCGAGCACGAGCACCTGCTGGTCCTGGTCACCCACCACATCGTGGCCGATCTCTGGTCCTTCGGCGTGCTCATCGGCGAGCTGAGCAGCGGCTACGACGCCGCCCGCGCCGGCAGGCGTCAGCCCCTGGCCGCATTGCCGCTCCAGTATGCCGATTGGAGCGTCTGGCAGCGCAGCTGGCTGACCGGAGAGGTCCTGGAGCGGCGGCTCGCCTACTGGCGCCGCCAGCTCGCCGGTGCGCCGCAGGTGCTCGAGCTGCCGGCGGACCGGCCGCGACCCGCGGCCCAGCGGTTCCGCGGCGCGCTGCTGCCGTTCTCCCTGCCGGCGCCGCTCGGGACGGGGCTGCGGGCCGCGGCGCAGGCGGTGGGCGCGACGCCGTTCATGGCTTTCTTCACCGCCTTCGCCGTCTTGCTGCACCGCTGCTCAGGCCAGGACGACCTGCTGGTGGGCTCGCCCGTTGCCGGCCGCACGCGACCGGAGCTGGCGCGCCTGGTTGGCCTGTTCGTCAACACCCTGGTGCTGCGCACCGGCCTCGAGGGTGATCCCACGCTGCTCGAGCTGCTCGGGCGCGTGCGCGAGACGGTGCTCGGCGCCCTCGCCCATCAGGACCTGCCCTTCGAGGGGCTGGTCGACGAGCTGCAGCCGTTCCGCGACCCGTCGCGGCCGCCGCTGGTGCAGGTGATGTTCGTGTTCCAGGACGTCCCGGCGCCGGCGCCAGGTCTGTCCGGGCTGACGCTCACGCCCCTGGTCGACTTCGATTCCGGCACCGCGAAGGTCGACCTCACCATGGTCCTCACGGAGTCCGGGGGCGGCATCGCGGGAGTCGTCGAGTACGACATCGATCTCTTCGACCGGACACGGATCCAACGCTTCGCCGCGCACTTCCGCCAGCTCCTCGAGGCGCTCGCCGCCGAGCCGCGGCGGCGGGTGTCCTCGTGCTGCCTGCTCTCGCCCGCCGAGCGGCATCAGCTGGTCGTGGAGTGGAACGCGGGGTGCGCGGGGCCGGTGGGGGCCGCGACAACGGTGGGAATGGTGGATGCGGCAGGGGCGGCGACGGCGGCGCCGTGCCTGCATGAGCTGTTCGCGGCGCAGGCGGCGCGAACGCCGGAGGCGGTGGCGGTGGTCTGCGAGGGCGAGCACCTGAGCTACGGCGCGCTGGCGGCGCGGGCCGGGCGGCTGGCTGCACGCCTGCGCCGGCTCGGCGTCGGGGCGGAGACGCGGGTGGGCCTGTGCGTCGAGCGCTCGCTGGCGATGGTCGAAGGCATCGTCGGCATCCTCGCGGCGGGCGGGGCGTACGTGCCGCTC
>DATKFK010000465.1:0-2794 GCA_035544375.1 Thermoanaerobaculia bacterium | reverse complement strand
GAGGCTGGGGGCGAGTCGCGGACCGGGGACCCGCCGCCGGCAGGGGCTGGGGGCGAGTCGCGCACCGGGGACACGGCGCCTGCGGCGAGCAGGCCGCAAACGCCAGCCAGCAACACCGCCGCGCCTCGGCGCCGGCCGCTGCCGCCGGCGCGCCTGCCCACCCCGGGCGCCGCCCCACCAGGAAACATTGTTAGTGCACCGAGAAGATCGCCACGTCGTGATGGGTCGGATCGAATTGGTAGAACCGCAGCCGGCGCGCCGGGTCCCAGTTGAAGGTGATATCGACCTTGGCCGTGCCGAGTCGCTCGCGGCTCGCGGGGTCCGCCGCCGGCACCTTGACCATCGTCGAAAAGGCAGGCCACCAGTAGTTGCGGCCGAACGTGAACCAACAGCCCGATCCGGCGTCCTTGACGGAGGACTTGAACTGATTCTCCCAGCCCCGGGCGCCGCCGAAGTCCACGACCATGTAGCCGTGGTCGAAGTAGTCGCCGTTGTAGAGCGTCGCCGTGTACCTGGTGCCCCGCGTCTGCCACTGCGGGAAGATCCGCAGGTTGCCGTCGGCGAACTCGCCGTAGATGGTGTTGTCGGCGTAGAACAAGGTCATGTCCGTGGTCTTGTCGACCTTGACGCCGTGCGGCAGCCGGGTGCGGTCCTGCCAGTCGTCGAACGCCTCGCGCCCCTCCGTGGCCAGCGCGCCGAGGCGCTCGAGGTCCCCCCGCTCGGCGGCGGTCCGCGCCTCGCGCAGGGCGTTCCACATCCGCTTGCTGGGGGCCAGGTCGCTGATCTGCGCGATCGCGTGGAGCTTCGCCGCCGTGCTCGAACGCGGGTGTGCGCCGAACACCGAGGTTTCCCATTGCACCAGGTTCTGGCAGCCGACCACGGTGTTGGCGTCGTCCATCACCTGGGCGCGCGGCGGATGCATGCGCCAGCCCCAGGTGTAGACCAGGTGGTAGTACTTGCCGGGGGCCATCTTGACCCTGAAGACGTTGCGCGTGCCGTCCTGCATCGGGAAGAACGTCACGTCCATCCCGGCCAGCGGCGGCCCCGCGCAGCTCGGCGGGGGCGGCACCTTGCAGGTCGGCGGCGGCGCCGGCGTCACGTTGCAGCTCGGGGGCGGCGGCGGTGCCTTGCAGCCCGGCGGCGGCAGGTCCGAATACATGACGTACGGCGAGAAATCGTCCTCGCCGCGATTCAAGACGTCCACGGTATAGACGATCGTCCAGGGCACGTCCGGGACCGCGCTGACGTCGAGCAGGCTGGTGTCGGCCTCGATGTGCTCGTCGTACCAGACCTGGTGGACATGCAGCTCGCCGCCGATCACCCTGCCTGTCTGATCGACGATCGGCTGCACCTTCTTCACCTTGTCGGGCCCGTCGTAATGCAGCAGCGGCAGTCCGCTGTAGGCGCGGTACTCGACCGGGTTGCCTTCGAGGATGTCGATACCCATCTCGATCGCCCGCATCACCAGCGGCCTGGTGACGGCGCTCCCCGCGCTCTGCCGCTCCTTCGCATACCGGCTCATGGCGTCGAAGATGCTCGCCAGGTCGTCGCGGGGCGAGGTCGCGTCGATCTGCGAAACCACCGGATCGCCCTCCAGGAGGTTGTAGGCGATCGACGGCGTCGAGGGCAGCGTGTTCGGGATCTCGTTGCCGGCGCCGTCGAAGAGATCGGTGTAGATCGTCGGCAGGAAGTTCGTCCCCGGCGGATCCAGGTACGGAAAGCTGGACGGGAAGATGCTCTCGCCGGTCTGGATCGTGGTGGTGTCGCCGGCGATGGTCTCGTGCGACGGGCATGGCCGCGGCTGCGGATGCGGGTGCCGGTAGGGACTGCCCGCGGGCGGCGGGGCGGCCGGCGCCGGCGCGGCGGACGGCCCGGCAGGCGGCGCGCCCGTGGGTGCAGGCGCGCCTGGCGCCGCGGCCGATGACGACGGCGCGGTCGATGGCGGCACCACGGCCGGCGGCGGCGCGACGGCCGGCGGCGGCGCGGTCAGCGGGACCGAGGACACCGGTGGCGCGGCCTCCGCCGCCGAGGCCGCTGCCGCGGCAACGGCCGGGGCGGCAACGCCGAGCGCGGCAGCCGCCAGCCCCGCCGCCAGCAGCAGCGCGAGGACCCGCGGCGCCGGCCCGCGCCGCCGGGGCGGACCGCCGGCGGTGACCGGCGGTCCCGGCCGCACCCACGAGAGCCTGGCCGCCAGCGCATGGGGGTCCAGCCGCGCCGGCGCCGCGCCCCACAGATCCGCCGCCGCGTTGCCATAGCGCACCAGCCCTTGCGAGCAATCCTCGACCGGCGCCGCCCCCACCGCTCCGGCCGCCCCAGCCATACCAGCCGCACCAGCCACCGCCGAGAGGTAGTGACCATCGTGCGCGAACAGCCGTGAGCGCAGCGCGTGGATCGCGGCCGGCTCGCCGGTCAGGAACAACCAGCCGGGCCCGGCGCCGTGACGCGCCGCGAACGCCGCCAGTGCCCGGGGCGTGTCGCGCTCGGGCTCGCCGGTGATCGAATAGAAGAAGACCTCGCGCCCCATGCGCTCGCCGAGCAGCTGCTGCACCTGGACGAGATTGGCGGTCACCGGGTTGTCGGCGTCGCCGGCGATCGACATGAAATTGATCATCACCGTCTTGCCGCGGACGAGATCGTTGTAGAACAGCGCCTGGCGGTTCTCGTGCGAGGTGACGACGACGTTGGGGATCCAGCCGGCGGCGGCGGGCCCGCAAGCCGGGGCCGCCGGCGCCAGCCCGCCCGGCGCCTGGCCGCCCGCGGCCTGCCCGCCCGGCGCCAGCCCGCCCGCAGCCGG
>DATKFK010000464.1:0-5281 GCA_035544375.1 Thermoanaerobaculia bacterium | reverse complement strand
CTCGTTGCGCAGACGCTCGATCTCCTCCTGCAGCGCCGCTTCTCCCGCCTCCGGCTTCTGGTGCTGCTGCAGGTAGGCGTAGAAGAAGAACACGCCGGGGTCCTCGAGCGAGAAGGCCTGGCCGCCGGCGGCCACGGCGATCTGGCGCTCGTACACCAGCTTGCGGTACAGCCGCGAGCTCTCGCCTGCCGACAGGATGTGGCTGGCGACCTCCAAGGGATAGAGGTCGGGGTCCCTCGCCGCCGGCACGTGGAAGGTGAGGATGACCGCCGGCAACGGCGCCTTGGCGTCTTGGGCGACCTCCCGCCGCTCCGCCGTCTGCGGCGGCTCGGGCGTGACCGCGCGCACCAGCTCCTTGCCCTTGGGGATGGGCCCGAAATAGGTCTCGATCCAGCGCCTGGTGCGGGCCGGATCGAGGTCGCCCGCGATCACCAGCGTGGCGTTGTTGGGGACGTACCAGGTGCGGTAGAAGTCACGCACGTCGGCGATGGTGGCCGCGTCGAGGTCGGCCATGCTGCCGATCGGCAGGATGTGGTAGGGATGGGTGGTGAAGGTCCTGGCGAAGACGATCTCGAGCAGCCGCCCGAACGGCGGATCGTCGACGCGCAGGCGCCGCTCCTCCTTGACCACCTCGCGCTCGGCGCGGAAGTTGGCTTCCGAGACGTCGAGCGTCTGCATGCGGTCGGCCTCCATCCACAGGATGCGCTCGAGGTAGTTGCTGGGAATCGTCTCGAAGTAGAGCGTGCGGTCCCAGTCGGTGGTGGCGTTGTCCTTGCCCCCGATCGACTCGATGAAGTGGCTGTGCTCCTCGGGGCCGACGTGGGCCGAGCCCTTGAACATCAGGTGCTCGAAAAGGTGGGCGAAGCCGCTGCGGCCGCGGGGCTCGTTCTTGCCGCCGACGTGGTACCACAGCTGTACGGAGACCACCGGCACCGAATGGTCTTCGAACAGCAGCACCCGCAGCCCGTTGGCGAGCTGGTGATCGAGGACGTGCAGCGCCGGCGGCGTGACGCTGACGGCGGCCGCCGCGGCCGGCGGCGCCGGCATCGCGGCAAGCACGGCAGCGGCGATGGCGGCGGAGAGCCCGAGCGGGAACGAGCGGGTGGCGCGCATGCGGCGCAAGCTTACCCCAGCCCGCCGGTTGCCTGCGCACCGGGCGGCGCGGTAGGGTACGCGCCATGAAGACCTTCAATGCGCGCTTGCTCGCCGCCGTTCTAGCCATGGCCTTGCCGGCTTGCCTGGGAGCCGCGGCCCAGTCCGCCCCTGACGCCGGAAAGACCCTGCCGGCCCCTGCCGACGTGGCGGCTCCTCCCGCCGACGCGCAGGTGACCGCATCGGGACTGGCCTCGAAGGTGCTGCAAGCCGGCACCGGTTCCGACCATCCGCTCCGGACCGACAAGGTCAAGGTCCATTACACCGGCTGGACGACCGACGGCAAGATGTTCGACTCCTCGGTCGTCCGCGGCAAGCCGGCGACGTTCCCGCTCGACAAGGTGATCGCCGGCTGGACCGAGGGGGTGCAGCTGATGGTCGAGGGGGAGAAGCGGCGCCTCTGGATCCCCGACAAGCTCGCGTATGCCGGACATCCCGACCGGCCGCAGGGCATGCTGGTTTTCGACGTCGAGCTGCTCGACATCCTGCACCTGCCGGATGTGCCGCCCGACGTCGCGGCGCCGCCGGCCGACGCCCAGCGCTCGGAGTCGGGCCTGGCGTGGAAGGTCCTCAGCCCCGGGCGCGGCACCCGCCACGTCTCGGCCAGCGGCAACGTGCAGGTGCACTACACCGGCTGGACGACCGACGGCAAGATGTTCGATTCGTCGATTCCCAAGGGCGTGCCGGCGTTCTTCCGCCTCGACAGGGTGATCGCGGGCTGGCGCGAGGGCATCCCGCTGATGGTCGAGGGCGAGACCCGGCGTTTCTGGATTCCCAAGAACCTGGCTTATCGCGGCGCGCCCGACAAGCCCGACGGCATGCTGGTCTTCGACGTGAAGCTGGTCAAGATCACGAAACCATAGGGACGCCCCTCCCCTTCGCTTCGGCCAACGCCCTCTTCCTAGCCGCGGCCGCCCAGCTCTTTGTGGCGGAAGCAGCTCACCAAGTGGTCGTTGACCACACCCACCGCCTGCATGAAGGCGTAGCAGATGGTGGGTCCCACGAAGGTGAAGCCGCGCGCCCGCAGCTCGCGGCTCAGCGACCGCGACTCGTCGGTCTCGGCCGGCAGCTCGGACATCGACCGCCGGCGGTTCTGGCGCGGCGCGCCGCCGAACCGCTCCCACAGAAAGGCGTCGAAGCTGCCGCGCTCCTCGCGGAGGGCGAGGAAAGCGCGCGCGTTGCGCACCGCCGCCGCCACCTTGAGACGGTTGCGGATGATGCCCGCATCGGCCAGCGCCGCGGCCACCTGGCGCTCGCCCCAGCGCGCCAGGCGCTGCGGGTCGAAGCCGGCGAAGACCCGCCGGTATCCTTCCCGGCGCCGCAGGATGGTGAGCCAGGACAGGCCCGCCTGGGCGCCCTCTAAGATCAGCATCTCGAACAGCTCGCGGTCGTCATGGACCGGCACCCCCCACTGGCGGTCGTGGTAGGCGAGGTAGAGCGGGTCGCTGCCCGCCCAGGGGCAGCGCCGCGGGTGCTGCCCGTCGCCGTCGCCGCTCTTGCCGGCCATCCGCTGGCTATCCTTCCTGGCGCGGCGCGACCGGCAGGGGCTTGCGCGGCAGCATCCCGGGGCGGCTGGCGGCGTCGTAGAGGAACGAGGCGAGGACCACGGACGCCTGGACGAGGTCGGAGCCGTCGAGATGGTCGTAGACGTCGGCGTTGGTGTGGTGGGTATGGCTCATGTAGTCGAGCTCGTCCTGGATGAACTGGAACCCGGGCAGCCCCACCCTGTCGAAGGGTACGTGGTCGGTCGACCCGACGCTGCGCTGACTGACGAGGGTCGCGCCGAGATCGGCCAGCGGCGCCAGCCAGGCGGTGAAGATCGGCTGCACCGCGGCGTTTTCCTGTGCCGTGATGCCGCGCACCCTGCCGCTGCCATTGTCCATGTTGAAGTACGCCGACAGCTTCCCGTGCTCCGGCTCGAGGGTCAGCGGCCATGCCGGCTCGGCGAGCCACGCCGGCAGTCCGCGCGTGGCCGGCGAGGTCTTGGGCGGTGGCCGCGATGCGAAGTGCCGGGAGACGTAGGCGGTCGATCCTAGCAGCCCTTCCTCCTCGCCGGTCCACAGCGCGACGCGGACGGTGCGGCGCGGCTTGACGTGCAGGGCGGCGAGGATGCGCACCGCCTCCATCGCCACCGCGCAGCCCGCGGCGTTGTCGGTGGCGCCGGTGCCGGCGTGCCAGGAGTCGAGGTGCGCGCCGGTCATCACCACCTCGCCGCCGGGATCGCTGCCGGGGATCTCGGCGATGGTGTTGTAGGCCATCGGGTCGTCGTCGTAGCTGCGCGCCTGGACGTCGACGGCGAGCTCGACCCGCTGGCCGGCGTCGAGCAGCCGGACCAGCCGGTTGTAGGGCTCGGCCGCCATCACCAGGCCGGTGACCGCCGGCTCGTCGCCATCCTTGTAGGGGCCGCCGCCCATCACCCGGATGAGGCCCCAGGGCAGCGGGCTCACCTCGATCGAGGCAAGCGCCTTCTCCTCGACCAGGAACTTGCGCACCTGCCCGCGCCAAAGGTACCGCTCCCGCCGCTTCTCACGCTCGGCCGCGCTCGGCCCCGAGTCGGCGCTGAAGGCGGCAAGCTCCGCCAGTTTCTCGGGGGTGAAGCGCCGCGGCTCGGCGGCGGCCGGCGCCGTCACGTCGTGCGCCTTGTCGAGCAGCACGACCTTGCCGGCCAGCTTGCCGCGGTAGCGGTCCATGTCCGCGGCCGCGTCGAGCGACACCCGCATCGCCTCGCCGCGCACCTCTCCCGCCGTGCCCGGCGTCCAGGCCTTGGGCAGCGCCGAGAGCTGGGTCCACCGCGGAGCGGGAACCGTCGCGGCCGCCGCGGCCGCCGTGCCCGCCGCAGGCAGCGAGGTCATGGCGACGACGGCGCGGCTGAACGACCAACCGCGCCCGAACTGCCACCCCTCGAGGTGCGCGTTGGCCAATCCCCAGCCGGCGAGCCGGCGCCGCGTCCACTCGTTGGCTTCCTTGAGCTCCGGGGTGCCGGTGAGCCGGGGACCGATGCGGTCGGTGAGGTAGGCAACGGTGGCCAGCGCCTGCGAGCGATGGAAGCCCTCGTCACGGATGCGGGTCACCATCTCGAGATCGACGGCCTCGCCGCCGGCGGCTGGAGCGGTCGCGCCGCCGCGCGGCGATCCGGCGGCTCTCGCGGCTGCCAGGATGGTGGGCTGGCCGGCGTAGGCAGCCAGGGCCGCCGCGGCCAGCAGGGCAAC
This sequence comes from Thermoanaerobaculia bacterium, assembly GCA_035544375.1. Taxonomy (GTDB): domain Bacteria; phylum Acidobacteriota; class Thermoanaerobaculia; order Multivoradales; family UBA5704; genus JASLEW01. Next base: position 920 of record DATKFK010000464.1, on the reverse strand, counting down.
GATGACGTGTCGCAAACGAGGCATGTCGGCCCTCCCTCGGTTCTCGGACGCGCCATTCTACTCGCGGTGCCGGCGCGGCAGGCACCTGCCGGCACGCCCCGGGTTTCTCGTATGATGCCGTCAACGAAGCGAAAAGAGAGCGAGATGAGGCCGATCACTGCCGCCGACTTGATGAACCCCAAGGTTCTGGCCGTGCGCGACGACATGACGCTGCGCGAGCTGGCGGCCTTCCTGATCCGCAACCAGATCACCGGTGCGCCGGTCGAGGACGGCGGCGGCCTGCTGGTCGGAGTGGTCTCGACCGTGGACATCGCCGAGGCGGTGCTGGCCGGTCAAGAAGGGGGCGGCGTCGATGGCGCTGATGACGAGACCGGCGGCGGCGGCGCGGCGGGCGAGGGCCCCCGCGCCGCCGGCGGCATCGCCTTCTTCGCCCAGGACTGGGAGGAAGAGCCCGACGAGGAAGACCTGGCCGAGCTGCGGCTCGCCGAGGACGACCTGCTGGTGCGCGACATCATGACTCCCGCCGTCTACTCGGTGGCCGAGGACGCCACGGTCTCCGAGGTTGCCAGCCGCATGCTCGACAGCCATGTGCATCGGCTGCTGGTGACCCGCGAGGAAAAGCCGGTCGGCATCATCACCACCTCCGACCTCCTGGGGTTGCTGATCGATGAATGAGCCGGCGGCGGCAGCGGGCGCCCCGGCGGCGGTGACCAGCTTCCTGGCCGGGCTCGACGGTGCGGAGCGCGACCTGCTGCTGGGCCTCGACAGCCCGGCAGCCATCCAGGCCTTCCTCGACTCGGTGCCGTACAGCTCCGACCCGTTCTACCGCTGTCCGCGCCGGGTGCTGCGCGACCGCCGGGCCCACTGCTTCGACGGCGCCCTGATGGCCGCCGCGGCGCTGCGCCTCCTGGGCCACCCGC
>DATKFK010000463.1:0-4513 GCA_035544375.1 Thermoanaerobaculia bacterium | reverse complement strand
GGCGACGAGGCCACCGGCGCATCGGTCCTGGCGATGCTCGCCTCCAGCGCGAAATGGCGCGACTCGGCGCGCCGCGCGGCGCTCTTCCTGGCCGCCTCGGACGTGGTCCGCGGGCGCGCCGACCGCGCCGGCGCCTGGCTCGATCGCGCGGCGGCAAGCAGCGCCGACGAGGAGCTGCCCGAGGTGGCCTACTGGCGGGGACGCCTCGCCGAGCTGCAAACCCGGCTGCCGGCGGCGGTGACCGCCTACCTCGAGGCGCTGCGCGCCGACCTCTACCATCCCTTGTCGCAAGCGGCGACGGCCCGTCTCGCCGCGGAACCGCTGGCCGGCGAGGCGCGCGCCGCCGGGCGGCGGCTGGCTGCCTCGCGCCGCACCCAGGACCTCTACGACGCCTGGCTGCTGCTTGGCCCCAGCGACGCCACCGGACGGCTGGCCGAGAAGCGGCTGCGCGCACTGCTGCTCGCCGATCCGGCCACCTCGCCCTTCCTGCGCATGAGCGAGGTGCCGATCAACGCCTGGCCGCTGTGGAAGGCGCCGTTGCGGCGGCCGGAGGAGATGCTGCTGGCGCTCGGCGTCTGGCACGAGGGCGCGCCCGCGGTCCGCGAACACTTTCCGCCGTCCGAGCCGGCGCTCGCCTTGACCGGCAGCCTGCTGCTGGCGCGCGCCGGCGAGACGGCGCGTTCGATCCAGCTCGCGGAGGCGCTGCGCGACCGGGTGCCGGCGCGGCTTCCTCTCGCTCTGCTGCCGGTCGTCTTCCACCAGTGCCTGTACCCGTTCGCCTACCGCGAGCCGCTTCTCGCCGAGGGCCGCCTGCGCGGAGTCGATCCCTACCTGATGGCGGCCCTGATCCGCGTCGAGAGCCGCTTCGACCACCAGGCGCTGTCGCCGGGAGCCGCGCGCGGCCTGACGCAATTCGTGCTGAGCACCGCCCGCCGGGTGGCGGCCGGCCTCGGCATGGACCATCTCGAGGCCGACGACCTCTACCGGCCCGAGGTGGCGATCGACCTGGGCGGCGCTTACCTGGCCCAGCTGCTGCGCACCTTCCGCGGCACGCCGCACATCGCCGTCGCCGCCTACGACAGCGGCGAGGCGCAGGCCATCCTGTGGCGCCACTACTGCTTCAGTCCCGAGCCCGAGGAATACTTCACCAAGGTGGGGTTCCGCGAGACCCGCCTGCACCTCGCCCAGGTCCTCGCCGCGTGGACCCGGTACCAGCGCCTCTACGGCTAGTGTCCCGTCGCGAGTGGGCACTAGCTTTTGCGGGACTGCCCGCCGGGACCGCGGGACCGCTGAGCACCGGCGGCGATAGAATCGACGCCGCTGCCCCCACTTGAAGCAGGCAAGGAGATCGCGCATGCGGCGGGTCATGGAAACCGTGCGGACGGCTGGGACCGTCGGGAACGTTGGCAACGTTGGGACCGTCAGGAGCGGCAGGACCGTCGCGCTTGCCTGCGGCCTCCCGGCGCTGGCAGGGCTGGCAGCGCTTGCAGCCCTGGCGGCGCTGCCGGCGGCGGCGCAGCTCGGCGCCCAGCCGCCGCCCGCCAGGGCGGGAGCAGGGGAGGCGCCACGGCTGGTGGCGGTCCGCGCCGGGCGCCTGATCGACGGGCAGGGCGGTCCGCCGGTGCGCAACGCGGTGATCCTGATCGCCGGCGATCGGATCACCGCCGTCGGTCCCGCGCTTCCATTTCCGCCAGGCACCCAGGTCATCGACCTCTCGCGCTCGACGGTGCTCCCGGGCCTCATCGACTGCCACACCCACCTGACGCAGCAGCACGGCAGCTACTACGAGGACCTCTTCCGGCGCAGCCCGATCGACCTGGCGGTGGTGGCCCACGTCTACGCGCGGCGCACGCTCGAGGCGGGCTTCACCACCGTGCGCGACGTCGGCGCCAGCGAATTCATCGACGTCGCCCTGCGCAATGCCATCGACCGCGGCGAGGTGGCGGGTCCGCGCATGCAGGTGGCGACGCTGGCGGTGGGCTCGACGGGCGGGCACAACGACCTGTCGGGATTTTCGCCCTACCTGCACTTCGATCATTTCTCGGGGGTGGCCGACGGCGTCGCCGAGATCCGCAAGCTGGTGCGGTTCGAGGTCAAGAACGGCGCCGATTGGATCAAGGTCATGGCGACCGGCGGCGTGCTCTCGGAGGAAGCCGAGGTCGGCGCCCCCCAGTACTCGCAGGAGGAGCTCGACGCCCTGGTCGCCGAGGCGGCGATGTGGCACAAGAAGGTCGCGGCCCATGCCCACGGCACCGAGGGCATCAAGCGCGCGGCGCGGGCCGGCGTCGCCTCGATCGAGCACGGCGGCCTGATCGACGACGAAGGCATCAGGCTGCTCAAGGAGCGCGGCATCTACCTGGTGCCGGACATCTACACCGACGAGTACCTGCTGGTCGAGGCCGACCACCTGGGCCTGCCGCCGAAAATGGTCGAAAAGGAGATCGAGCTCAGCAGGTCGCAGCTCGCTAACTGGCGGCGCGCCGTCCAGGCCGGCGTCAAGCTGGCCTTCGGCACCGACGCCGGGGTTTATCCCCACGGTCAGAACGCCAAGCAGTTCCACTCGCTGTTGAAGCTCGGCCTCACTCCCGCCCAGGTCCTGGCCATGGCGACCGCCAATGCCGCCGACCTGCTGGGATGGACCGATCGCGTCGGCGCCGTCGCCCCCGGCCGCTACGCCGACCTCATCGCGGTGGACGGCGATCCCCTGGCCGACCTCACCGAGCTCGAACGGGTCCGCTTCGTGATGAAGGGCGGCGTGGTGGTCAAGGACGAGCTGGCGACCGCCCGCGCGAGATAGGGAGCCGAGCCACCGGACCACGCCCGCGAAGAATACAAACATCGGGCCATGGGAGCGTCCAATGCATAGATGATAAGATTGAGTACTCAAGGGAGCATTGACGCATGGCTATGAGCGTTTCCGGTTCACGGCGGAATTTCGATGTCTTCATCAGCCACTCGAGCGTCGACGCCGAATGGGCCCGCCGGCTCAAGAATGCGCTTGCGGAACGGGGGCTGAGGGCTTGGCTGGACCGCGACGAGATCCGCCCGGGCGATCTTTTCATCAAGGATCTCGAAGGCGGCCTGAGCGAAAGCGCGGCAGCCCTGATCCTGGTTTCACCCGAATCGATGCAATCGCGATGGGTCGAAGAGGAATACGTCCGGGCGTTGGCGCAGGGCCGCCACCGCGAGTTCCGGGTCATCCCTTGCCTCCTCCGCAGCGCCGAGTTGCCGGGATTTCTCGAAGGCCGCCAGCATGTGGACTTTCGCGATGACTCAAAGTTCACCGAGGCTCTCGAGAGTTTGCTCTTCGGGCTCTGCGGAAGATCATCCGAGACATCGGACCGCACTGCCCCGCCAAGTAAGGTGCCGCGCTGCCTGGTGCCCCCACCCTATCCCGTGCCCGACCTGGTGGGACGTGAGCAGACCCTGGCGCTCGTACGGCAAACGCTGTCGCGCCACGAACAAAACCGTCTCTTCGGCCTGTACGGCCTGCCCGGCATCGGCAAGACAGCGCTGGCGCTGGCAATTGCTTACGACCCGGAGATCCAGCAGCTCTTCGATCGCAACATGATCTGGGTGGGCCTGGGCCGGAAGCCGGACCTCCTCACACTCCTCGGGACCGTCGGCGCACAGCTGGGAATCGATCCCAACGAGCTTGCCGCTCTCACCACTGTCAGATCCCGCCGCCAGAGGCTGCGCGAAGCGCTCGCGGAACTGCCGGTGCTGGTGATCGTTGACGATGCTTGGCGGCTGGACGACGCGCTCGCATTCAAGGTCGGCAACGAGCAGTCGGCACATCTCGTCACCACCCGCCAGCTGCACATTGCCCTGGAGTTTGCCGAGAGCCAGAGCCGGGTCGAGGCGATACGGGAGCTGGGGCCGAAAGAGTCGCTCGAGCTGCTGACCCGCTACGTGCCGCAGCTGGTGCGTGACCTGGCTCCTAGATCGGAAGCCCTGGCGGAAGCCGTGGGTCGGCTGCCGCTGGCGCTGATCATCATCGGCAGCTACCTGCGCCGCGAGACACTTGCCGGACAGCAGTCGCGCCTGCGAAAGGCACTCGCCCGTCTGGCCGACGCCGAGGGCATGATGCATGTGCGCGGCGTGCAGCTGGCCGCCGACGGTATCGGCTGGGGCGAGGCCGAGGCAATTCCGACCTCCCTATGGGAAGTGATCGGAATGTCCTACGACGAGCTCGACGCTCCGGCCCAGAGATTGTTGCGCTCGCTGTCGGCGTTTCCCGCCAAGCCGAACACGTTTTCTGAAAATGCCGCCTATGCCGTCTCACAAACCGACGCCGAGGCGATCAACACCCTGGTCGATTACGGGCTGTTGGAATGGTCGATGGTGGATCCCAGCGATCCCGACCAAGATCGCTACACCGTTCATCAGACGATCGACAGCTACGCCAGGGCCCGGCAGGACGACGAGGCGGAACAAGCCTCGGTTTACGCAAGGATGGTTCGTTTTTATGTCGAGCTGGTGACGAATCACGACGATCTCCACCGCGGCTACC
>DATKFK010000462.1:0-3129 GCA_035544375.1 Thermoanaerobaculia bacterium | reverse complement strand
TGCCGCCCCGCACGCTGGCCGAGGAGACGCTGGCGCGAATGTGGGCCGACGTCCTGGGCCTCGACAGGATCGGTATCGAGAGCAGCTTCTTCGAGCTCGGCGGGCACTCGCTCAGCGCCACCCGCCTGCTCGCGCGGCTGCGGCATGCCCTGGGAGTGGAGCTGTCGCTGCGCGAGCTGTTCGCGATGCCGAGTGTTGCCGCCATCGCGCCCCTGGTCGAAGCCCGCTTGCGCGGCGGGCAGGCGCCGTCCGCCAGCCTCTCGCGGCGGCCCGGCGGCGGGAAGGCACCGCTTTCCTTCCCCCAGGAGCGCCACTGGCTGCTCTCCCGGATCGCACCGGAAAGCCCGGCCTACAACGTCTCCAAGGCGCTGCGCCTGCGCGGCAGGCTCGACGTCCGCGCCCTGGCGGCAAGCCTCGACGCCATCGTCAGCCGCCACGAGGTGCTGCGCACCACCTTCGAGCTGGCCGGCGAAACGCCGGTGCAGGTCATCGCGGCAGCGGCGCCGCGGCCCCTGCCGTTCGTCGAGCTGCGGGGCCTGGCGCCGGCGCGCCGCGAGGCGGCGATGCTCCGCCTGGCCGAGAGCGATGCGCTGCGGCCGTTCGCGCTCGACCGCGGACCGCTGCTGCGCGTCGCGCTGGTGCGCCTGGACGCCGGCGAGCACGTCCTCCTGCTCTGCGCCCATCACATCGTCTGCGACGCCTGGTCGGTGAGCCTGCTCGCCGAGGAGCTCGGCACCTTCTACGCGGCGGCAACGGCAGGACTCCCGCCTGCGCTGCCGGAGCTGCCGATCCAGTATGCGGATTTCGCCCTCTGGCAGCGCGGCATGCTCGCCGACGGCACGCTGGCGGCGCAGCTCGAGTATTGGCGGCAACGCCTCTCGGGGGTGCAGCCATTGCTCGAGCTGCCGGCGGACCGGCCGCGGCCGGCGGCGGCGAGCCACCGCACCGCCGCTTGCACCGTGGCGCTGGCGCCCGACCTGGTGCGGCGGCTCGATCTGCTGAGCCGCGCCGAAGGCTGCACGCTCTACATGGTCCTGCTCGCCGGCTTCAAGGCCTTGCTCGCGGCCTATGCCGGGATCGAGGACGTCGTCGTCGGCAGCGGTATCGCCAACCGCACCCGTGTCGAGACCGAGCGCTCGATCGGCTGCTTCGCCAACCTGCTGGCGCTGCGCACCGACCTCTCGGGTGATCCGACCCTGCGCCAGCTGCTGGCGCGGGTCCGCGACACCGCGCTCGCCGCCCATGCGCACCAGGACCTGCCGTTCCAGACCCTCCTCGCGGCGCTGCAGCTCGAGCGCGATCCCAGCTACCCGCCGCTGAGCCAGGTGCTCTTCGAGCTTCACAACACGCCGCCGGCAAGCCTCTCCCTCGCGGGGCTCGAGGTCAGCGCCGTCGCACCGGATCGCGGCGCCGGCGATTTCGATCTCGCCTTGTTCGTCGAGGAGACCGCCGGCCGGCTGGTGGCGTCCCTGCACTACAACGTCGATCTCTTCCTCGAAGCCACGGCCGGCCGGCTGCTCGGAAGCTACGAGCGGCTGCTGGCGCAGGCGGCCCGCGACCCGGACCTGGCGCTCAGCCGGCTGGCCGCGCCGGTGAGGAGCGAGGCGCCCGGCGCCCACGGGCTGGCGGCGCTGTTCACCGGCGATCTCGAAGCGCCGGCGGCCGAAACGTCGCCAGGCCTCGCCGCGGGCGAGGCAGCTGGATAGGGACGAGGCCCGGCGGCATGGATCTTGGCATCATGTTCTTCTCGACCCTGCACGAGAGCGCTTGTCGCGACCGCTACCGGCTGCTGCTCGAGACGGCGCGGTTCGCCGATCGCGAGGGCTTCCGCTGCGTCTGGACGCCGGAGCGTCACGGGCACCCGTTCGGCGGCCTGTTCCCGAATCCGTCGGTGACCAGCGCCGCCCTGGCGATGGTCACCGACCGGCTGCAGCTGCGCGCCGGCAGCCTCATCTCGCCGCTGCACCAGCCGCTGCGCATCGCCGAAGAGTGGTCGGTGGTGGACAACCTGTCGCGGGGCCGGGTGGCGATCTCCTTCGGCTCCGGCTGGAACGCCGACGATTTCGTCTTCTTCCCGGAGCGCTACGCCGAGCGCCAGCGGGTGATGTACGACCAGCTCGCGCAGGTCCGGAGCCTCTGGCGGGGGGAATCGCTGCGGCAGCCCAACGGCGCCGGCAAGCAGATCTCCGTCACCCTCTTCCCTCGCCCGGTGCAGCCGGAGCTGCCCGTCTGGATCACCTCCTCCGGCAACCCCGCCACCTTCGTGGGCGCCGGCGCGGCGGGGGCGAACCTGCTGACCCACCTGATCGGTCAGGACCTGGAGGCGGTCGCGGCCAAGATCGACCTCTACCGGGAGGCCCGCCGCGAGCACGGCTTCGCCGGCGGCACGGTGTCGATGATGCTGCACACCTTCGTCGGCAACGACCGCGAGGCGCTGCGCAGCAAGGTGCGGGGGCCCTTCCGCGAGTACCTGCGCACCGCCGTCAGCCTCGAGCAGCTGGCCGCCGCCGGCGGCGGCGCGATCAGCGGCGGGCACCGGGTCGATCCCCACGACATCCCCCGCGATGTCCTCGAGGACCTGCTCGACGTCACCTGCGAGCGCTATCTCCAAGGCGCGTCGCTGATCGGCACGCCCGCGGAATGCGCGACGATGATCGATCGGCTGGCCGCCATCGGCGTCGACGAGATCGCCTGCCTGATCGACTTCCTCCCCGACCGGCAGGCGATCGAGGAAAGCCTCGTGCTGCTGGCGGAGCTGCGTGCGGCGGTGGCCGGCGCCGCGCCCGCCGGGCTGCAGGCGGCGTCGTTTTCGGGCGACCTCGAGGGCTGAGCCGGATGCGAGCTCGACGGCCAGGCAACCCATGTGCGGACTGATCGGCATCTTCGACCTCCACGGCCGCCTGCCGGTAGACCGGGAGGTGCTGCGGTCCATGACCGAGGCGCTGGTGCACCGCGGTCCCGACGCGGTGGGCTACTTCGTCGACGAACGGGTCGGCCTCGGTCTCCGGCGGCTGTCCATCATCGACCTCGTCACCGGCGATCAGCCGCTCACCAACGAGGACGAGAGCCTGGTGCTGGTCTGCAACGGCGAGATCTTCAACTACCGGGAGCTGCGCGCGGATCTCCTGG
>DATKFK010000461.1:0-4924 GCA_035544375.1 Thermoanaerobaculia bacterium | reverse complement strand
ACACGCGGCGTGCGGCGAGCGCCCGGGCGACCGGCGACCTCGTGCCGGTCGGCAGGCGCACGCTGCCGCCGGTGACCGTCCTCATCGAATACGCACAGCTTCCCGACCGTCTCGTGCTGTGGGTGCTGCGCGGCGCGGCGCTCGCGGCGAAGACGGTGGCGATTAGGCCGGCGGCGGTCGAGGGGATGGTGTCCGACCTGCGGCAGGCCGTGCGTGAGCCGAGCGGGACACACTGGCCCGACGCCGCAAGCAGGCTCGCCGCGGTGCTCATCGGGCCGGCGCTCGAGGCCATCGGGCCCGGCAAACGCCTGGTCTTCGTACCGGATGGCGCGCTGCACGAGGTGCCCTTCGCGCTGCTGCGCGACCCGCGGAGCGGCCGGTACCTGTGCGAGGACCACGTGGTCAGCGTGGCGCCGAGCGCGAGGATCTTCAGGCGCGCGCTCGAGCACGACGCGGCCCTCGCGGCGCTGCCGGGGAGGGCGGCGCTGGTCGTGGCCGATCCGGCCTTCGACCGTGAGCTCTATCCCCGGCTGGGGCGCCTCGATGCGTCGGCCGCCGAGGCGGATGAGATCGCGGGAGACTTCGCGGGGTCCCGGGTGCTCAAGGCGGAGGCGGCGAGCAAGGCGACGTTCCTCCATGCCGCGAGCGGCTTTCGCCTCGTGCACTTCGCGGGACATGCGGTGGTCAACCCGCAGGCGCCGCTGCTGTCGCAGCTGCTCTTCGCGCGCGACGCGGCGGACCGGTCTGGCGGCCTCCTCTACTCGGGCGAGATGCTCGGCCTGCGCCTGCCCCGCACCCGGCTCGTCGTCCTCGCGAGCTGCAGCACGGCAAGCGGGCGGGTTTCGCGCACGGAAGGGGTCGAGAGCCTGGCGCGCCCCTTCCTCGCCGCCGGCGTGCCCGCGGTCGTCGCCTCGTTGTGGGACGTCGACGATGCGGCGGCCTCCGCGTTCATACGCCGGTTCTACCGCCATCTTGCGCGTACCTTCGACGCCGCGGCGGCCCTCAGGGAGGCGCAGGTCGAGGCGCTCGCCGAGCGGTCGGGCGCCGCGGCGGACATGCGCACCTGGGCGGCGTTCGAGCTTATCGGCGGCAATGCCTGGTGACTTCAAGGTGGCTCCATCGGCCCAGACGGCGAAGTCGCGGTGGAGCGCGAGCGCGAGGCGCCGATAGGTATGGGCGTCCCTCGTGAGCGGAGAGAATTCTCGGCGGGCGTCCGTCTCACCTCGTTGCGCCTTCGGTGCGCCGCCGCCCAGGAGTGGGGCAATCCAAGGGATGCGCAGTTGCAGCGGCCGCCGCCACGAACTTGCGCCGGTTCATGGCAGCGCATGGACCGACCGGGCGACGGACTGCGGGGCGCCCGGCGGCTGGGTGGCTGGCTACGGCGTGGCCGACGGCGGTGCGGGTGGCTGCGGGCCGGCCGGAGGTGGGGCGGCCGGCGGCGGGGTGGCCAGAGGCGGGGCTGGCTGCTGCGTACCGGGCGTCGGCGCGGCGGGCGGTGGCGGGGAGGGTGGCGGAACGGCCGGAAGGGGAGCGGCGACGACGACGAAGGAAGCATTCCCGCCCGCCGGCACGGCGCCCGCGCCGATTGCGACCGGGGTGGCGACAAGGGCTGCGGCGACATCGGTGGAGTTGTTGATCGAAGTCGCCGTCTGGGCGAAGCGCCACTGAAGCTGCTGGATGGACCTGTCGTCCAGCTTCCAGGGCTCGCCCTTGAGCGCCGTCTCGACCTCGGCCCGGCAAGAGGCCGCCGCGCCGGCACTGCAGATCGACGCGATGACTCTCTCCGGGGCGACGTCCCGGCGCGAGATCCCAGGACACGGCTCGGCCGTGGTGACCGCTATGGCGCAAAAGGTGATTTTGAGCTCGGACGGCCGTTCGGCAGTGGTTTCCGCGCTGCGCGCGAAGGGTACGCCGAGGTTCCGCAGCTCGAGAGACTGGGCGCAGGCGATGATCGCGCCCACTGCGGCTTTGAACGTCGCATCGCGCGCCGCGGGCGTACCAAGGGCACTCGCATCCGCCACGACCACCGTCTTGCACAGCTCGACGTGTGCCGGTACGGACGCGACCTCGGTGGCGGCATGAAGAGAATGCGCCAGAGCGAGAAGAGAGGAGCAGAGGGCGAACAGGTTGGCTCGCATGGCGTTGTGCCTCAGTCGGCGATGCATTGGAGATTGCCCAACGGGGTGGAGAGGGCGCTGGCGATAATGCCGGCTCCGTTCGCGAGTGCGGTCGCCGCGGTGGATTCGACGACGGCGAAGGCTCCGGAGATGAGGGGATTGATGATCTGATCGGCGCCCGGCACCCCGGTGTCGATCTGCGGCGCCACCACCCCTAAGACGAGAGCGCCACCGGGCGGCGCGGCAACGCTGATCGCGCCGAGATTACAGACGTGCAAGCGCTGGTCGCGCAGGGAGACCCGGGGATTGGTGAGCATCGCGGTGCCGTCGAGAGTGAAGACCTGGAAATTCTTGTGCCAGCGCAGAGCGACCTTGGGGATCGTGGCGGACCACTCGCAGAAGCTCGGTGGACAGCAGCACACGCCGGTCATCGAGACCTTCCTTTCCTCGGAGATCACGATCTCGTAGGGCGGCGACGTATTGCAGGAGGCACCGCTCGTGCTGTGCAGCAGCAAGGCAATAGGGGCGAGGTTGCCCTCACCGGAGAACCGCCCGTGATCGGCGGTGACTTGCAGAGCGGTGACTTGCAGAGCGCTGACTCCGGAAGCAAAGTTGTACTCGAAGGGCAGGTTGAGCTTGCACGCGACCTCGATCGGCAAGGTGGTCACCATGGATCCGGTGAAGCGCCCGAGCTTGGCGCTGCCGGTGCCGGTGAGCTCGTTGCTCTTGCCGCTGACCTCGAGGGCGATCTCGAACGTCGTATCGCCATTGATGTGGAGCTGGCCGGTGGTGCTGAGGCTGCCCCTAGCGGCGAAGGCGACGTGATCAAAGTCGTAGGTCTGGCCGCCTGCATCGAGAACGTCGGCGATCGCGGCGGCTTTGAGGACCAAGGTTGCGCCACTGATGGCGAACCCGCCGCCGAACTGCGCGGAGGCATCGTGCGCCTCGAGGTCAAGGCCCTTGACGGTGACCTCTTGGAGATCGACGGCGTCGGCGATCGACGTACGGGTGGCCTTGAGCGAGGCGATCGTGAGCGGTTGACTCGGGGTCGCGGCGAACGAGATCTCATTCGGTTGGTCGTTCGTGCGCGGCCTGGAGACTCGCGAGGCATCGACTGCGAGGGTCGTCAGCTCGGCCTGGGCGATGGGCGGGGAGGCCTCCTGGTCGATGGCAATCGCGAGAGACGCGAGTCGCAGGGCGGGCGAGGTGACGACGGTTCCGGAGAGATCGAGCGCAGCCGTTGGGTCGAGAAGCGAGAAGGCGATGTCCTTGGCCAGGAAGTTGGCCTTTAGGAGGGCCATCTTGCCGGTTGCGAGGTCGAAGCGGGCCGTGGCCTGGCCTGTGGAGGAGAGGGTAAGACTGCTGGGAGCCTCCTTGCCCTTTTGACCGACTCGCAGGATGGGCTGGCCAAGGAAGAGGACGTTGGCCGTGAGGCGCAGGAGGCCACTGCTGTGCTCGCCGGCGGATAACGCCGTCGCGTTGGCGGCGCGGACATCGGAGGAGCCAAAGCTGGGCGCGGTGCCGGCGAGGATCGGCTTGGTGACCACCGTGTTCTTGAGGGTGAGATGAAGGTGGTCCGGAGGGACCTCGAGGCGGCTCTGGTCGAGGGCGGGCCAGGCCAGGATGATCTGACCAGCAAGGTCGGCATTGGCCAGGGTGGCCGTGATCGCCGCCGTCTGGTCCTGGTCGTGCACGACGAGGCCGGCCCCGACCGGGCCGAGGGTGAACTGCAGGGGAAAGCGCAGCTCAGCCGTCGTGGCGACGACATCAAATGGCACGGAGAGCGCGTGCGCGATGCCGATGGGACCGATGCGAAACTGTGTTGCCGCGAGCCGCCCGCGGAGCCGGAGGTGGTCAAGATCCCCAAGGCCGTCGAGGTCGAGGGCGTCGATCGCGCCCTCCGGCAGGAGGAAGCGGAAGGCGGGCATCGATGGACGTGTCCATGTGGCGTGGCCGGTGAGCGAAGTGGGTGTGAGGGAATCGAGGTGAACTTTCACCGGGCCGCTGAGCGCGACCTTTTCCCTGCTCGAGCGGATCTCCCCTATGGCATTGAGGAAGTCGATTTTGGAGAGCGAGAGGTCCGCGAGCGCGAACTGGTCGGTGGTCTGGTCGACCGCGGCGTCCGCGCGTAGCCAGCGAAGCAGCGGCGCCGTGAGGGTTGCGGTGCCGGTGGGCCGGCTGAGGCTCGCCGTGGCCGCGGTGCCCTCGACCTTCTCGAGGTTGGCTGACAGGCGGCCGTTGACGGCCGAGAGCAGCACGTTGCCAACGGTCAGTTTGACGTCGCTCAGGGTGACGGCGCCGGTGTTCAGAGCGGGTGCAAGGATGGGCATGGGCGGGACGCCGTGGAGATGGCCGCCCCAAAGCTCGGCCGCACCGGTTGCGAGGTCAAGACGGATCGTGACGTTCTCGGCGTCGGGGGCCACGGGCTTGAGGTCGGTGACCAGGGTCGCGTTGCCCGGCAGGCGAAGCGTAGCTTGCTCGATACTCCGGTTCCACGCTCCGATCTCGAGGATGCCACTCAATCCCGAGGATTGGGCCAGGATCCGGGTGGTGTTCTTGATGTAGAGACGCGCACCGGCCAGCTTCATCGAGCCGCCGCCGATGCGCTGCTCGCCGGACGTCACTCGTCCGAGTTCGACGTCGAATTGATGGGGCTCGACCTGGAAGCGGTTGTCCTGGCCGACGGTGGATTGAAAGAGGCTAGCGTTCAGGGTCAAGGTGTTGATGGTGCCGGCGAGCAGCAGACGGGCCCCAGCGGCCTGCACCTTGGCGGCGACCTCGTCGCAGGTCAGAAGCGCTGTCTCCCG
>DATKFK010000460.1:0-7770 GCA_035544375.1 Thermoanaerobaculia bacterium | reverse complement strand
ACCGGCAATCCATTCACCGACGACTTCACGCCGCAGCAGGTCGTGGCCAGCGTCCTGCCGCCGCCGCCCACCCCCCAGCTCTACCGCGGCGGCGCCGACGACGCGGCCGACATGCGCGCCCTGCTCGAGAACCACTACGTGCCGCTGGGCGCCTCCGTCTTCACCGGCGGCGCCGCCGACCCGCGCCAGGCCGTCGAGCAGGGACAGCGGCTGGGCGCCGCGGTGGTCGTCCTGTACGGCGAGCTGCTGAGCGGTCCGGACGCCGCCCTGGCACCGCTGCCGTTCCATCCCCGGCCGCCGGGAGCCGACGCCGCGGACCCTGCGCCCGCGGCCGACACCGGCGGCGCCCAGGCCACGATCGGCAGCCTGCCGGCGCGCCCCAGGTCCGAGCACAAGGCCACCTACTGGGCCAGGACCCGGCCGCCGGTGCTGGGCATCATGAACCGGCCGCTGAACGACGAGGAGAAGGCGCGCCTGCTGCGCAACGACGGCCTGGTCGTCGAGCTGGTGACCAACGGTTCCCCGGCCGCGGCGGCGAACATCCGGCAGGGAGACGTCATCGTCGCCATCGACGGCAAGGCGATCCTCGATCCGCTGGCGGTGCCGGCGTTCCTGCAATCGATCGCCGGCCGCAAGGTGCGGATCGACCTGCTGCGCGACGGCGCGCCGCACGCGGTCGAGGTGCAGCTCAACCCGGCGACGCGCTGAAGCCGGGCCGGCCACTTCCGCCGGCGGTGGTCTTGCGAGACACTACCGGCATGACGACGCGAGTTGCTTTTCTCGGGCTGGGCAGCATGGGATTGCCGATGGCGCGCCGGCTGCTCGCAGCCGGCCTGCCGGTCACCGTCTGGAACCGCACCCGCCGCCGCGCCGAGGAGCTGGCGGCGCCGGCTGGCCTGGCTCCCGGCAGTGCCACGGTCGTGGACCATCCCGCCGACGTGGCACAGGGCGCCGGCGGCGAGCTGGTGGCGTTCACCATGCTGGCCGACGATGCGGCGGTCGAGCAGGTCGCGCTCGGCGCCGGCGGCCTGGTGTCGGCGCTGCCCGCCGGCGCCATCCACGTTTCTTGCAGCACGATCGGCGTCGCGCTCTCGCGGCGGCTCGCCGAGGCCCATGCCCGGGCCGGCCAGGGCTACGTCGTGGCGACGGTGCTCGGGCGGCCGGAGGCGGCTGCCGCCGGCAAGCTGTTCGTGCTCGCGGCCGGCGCCGAGCCGGCGCTCGTTCGCTGCCGGCCGTTGCTGCACGCCCTCGGCCAGCGCACCATGGAGCTGGGCGACGATCCGGTTGCCGCCAATACGGTCAAGCTGGTCTGCAACTTCATGATCGCCGCGGTGATCGAAAGCCTGGGCGAAGGGCTGGCGCTGGCCGAGCGGTCGGGCATCCCGGCACGTCAATGCCTCGAGGTGCTGACCGAGACCGTGTTCGGCGCCCCCATCTACAAGACCTATGGCAGCTTGATCGCGGAGGGCCGCTTCGAGCCCGCCGGCTTCAAGCTGCCGCTGGGCTTCAAGGACGTCCGGCTGGTCCTCGCCGCCGGCGAGGCCGTCCAGGTGCCGCTGCCGGTCGCGAGCCTGGTGCGCGATCACATGCTGGCCGCCCTGGCGCGTGGCCAGCAGGACCTGGACTGGTCCTCCTTCGTGCGCGAGGTCCCGCACGGGTAGTGGGTACTATCCTAGTAGTAGTCCTCGGCCGTCCGCCAACGTGCTCCGCTGCCGGAAGCAGCCCGACCATTTCCGCGATCGACCACACCCGCGCGGTCACGCCGGCCGCCATGGCAGAGGTGCAGCGGATGGTTTGGTGCAGCCGGCAGAAGTTGTAAAAGCACAGGAAAAGCCCCAGGGCGGCGGTGTGGTTTCGGAGCTTCTTGTTGTGGGCGTTAGTCAGCCGCGTGTAGCGCCGCATGTCCATCCTCAGCGTCAGGTTGTGGCGCTCAACGTAGCTGGTGCTCACGTGCTTGGGGTCGGGCTGTCCCGTGATCCCGATGCGCTCGCAGCCGATGCACTCGGCCGGGCTGTAGCGGACCTCGCGGCCTTCCGGGGCCTTGCCGTACATCTTGACCAGCATGGCGTAGTCCACAGCTCCCTGGAAGCCTTCCTCGACGGCCGAGAGGTACATCTTGTGGTCGTCGGTGGTCAGCTGCACCCGGTTGACTAGGCGGCTGGCCAGATCCTGCATGAACTCGGTCGCGCAGCCGGCATCCCGCGAGCCCACCAGGAAGGTCGGAATGAGCTTCGTCTCGACGTCAACGGCGGTGAACGCCCACACGTCACCGTAGCCAGAAACGCCCTGCACCGGCGGCGGGACGTTCTTCTGCTTGGCGCAGCAGAAGCCCCACACCACATCGACCTGGAGGCGCTTGCAGGGCAGCTCGCGCAGCGTCTCGTCCATGTACCGGATGCACGCTTCCCCAAGCTCAAGGGAGAGCTTCGCGACCGTATCCTTGGACACGTCCACCATCCGGGCCGTCGCTCTCACACTCATGCCCTCGATCAGGGCGGCGACGATCTGGACTCGCTTCGCGGTGCTGAGCACGTTTGCCATACTAGACATTATGCTTGCCTGAGACGGAAAAGTCAATAGATAGAATAAAATATCGGGAGACTACCCGGTCTAGCGGAGCCCGTCCAAAGCGTGACATGGTAGACTTCAAAAATAGAGGTGCGACCTGCTCCAGCAGCAAGGCGTTGTCCAGGGGAGATCTAATGGCGGGGAAACCGAAGGTCGGCGGCAAGGGAAGAAAGAGAGTCCCCCCTCCGCGGGTCCCTTCTCCGCCTCTCTCAGAAAGTGAAAGTGTACCCATAAGGTACGTCGAGAGCAACCTTTACCATGTACTGCCGGCCCACGGCTTCGTGGCGACTGTTAATCCAACCGGAGACATCTTCCTGGCTTCTTGGTATCAACACGCCGCTCTACCTCTCGAAGGAACGCTCGTTGTAGGGCCAGAAGGAACATTACAACAACACACGCAAACAGATCCCGGGTTAATTCGGGAGCTTGGTGTGGCGTTGTCTATTTCCGCAACTGTGGCAGCGCAGCTAATCGCGCTTCTTCATCGTCAACTAGAACAACATTTCACCAGGACCGATCGGAGCGAGGAGCGACAGAATGCTAGCGGCGACTCGGAAAGCTAAAGTCGTTACGGACGATTCCGAGACTTACGCGCGGCAGGCTACCGAGGCGCTACAGGCTGCGATGGCCTTGCAGGAGACATTAGCTGTAATGGCCACCTCCGTTCAGCAGGCGAATCAGCAATACGCCTTTGACCATGACTGGCAAGTTGCGATCACACAAATCGGGATTACAGAAGTTCAGTTGCCCGTTAGGCATGTATTGCATGCCACGGCCATGCTGAACATGGCTGTCATGGTTGATCAAAGCGATCTGGCCATGGTCGCAAGCAATGCTTCGGTTACGCCGCAGGAGAGCGAGATGCTTGCAAAAGTTAGGAGGCTCTCACCGGAAAATAGAGATGAAGTGATCCGGATCGTTGACGAAATGCTTGACCGTGAAGATATGAGGCGCCTAGTTCGAGAGGCATTCGAAATTTCTTCTAAGTCCTTCGCTCGCTATTGGGGTCCCAAGGGCAATGCAAACCCCAAAAAGAGTCTATGAGTTTGGTGATGTTGTAGGAGTTAAGGAATACGGAAATAGACCTGCGATCGTAGTCAGCGCGACGAATCACAATAGAACTGCAGAGGATGTGGTAATCATGCTGATCACCACCAAGGGGCGGCATGCCACGCGCGGCGGCGCTATCGTCCTTGAGCGATGGAAAGACTATGGCTTAAATGAGCCATCTGTTGTTAAGCCAGTTTTATCTAGCAAGGCGCCCGAAGATCTCGTCTTTTACGGAAGCGTTGACGACGAAATAAAGGTGCAGTTGCGCCAAAGTCTCGCGACCGTTTTTGGTGGCACGGTTAAGAAGAAGGCCCCTTCCACCGCGCTCGTGCCGCCTTCCGCGCCACCTCACTCCGCTCCTCGGAAGTGAGCTTGGCCGCTCGGGCCTTGCCGCCCTCGCCAGCTCCCTTCCGCTTAGCGACAGCGGCCGGACTATCGTCCGGGGTAGGCGGCACTTGGCGGGCCGCTTCACCGATGATCTCCAAGTAGACCTGATGGGCTGCCTGGACCGGATCTCGGGGCCTGCGCGGGCGCTTGAGCATGCTCACAGGCTACCATCCCTCCGGACGGCGTTCGCCGCCGCCTCTTCGACGCTTCGTCGGCCGTCTCTTCGAGCCATGCTGCAAAGGATCGGCGCTTGAGCCATTTCGCCACCAAGGCCCACCGTCGGGCCTGCTCCTGGCTGGCCCGGACCGGGAAGGTGGTGATCTTGAGGCCAGGCATGTGTTGGGCGGCCGGAGCGAACTGGCTCCGGCCGATGAGTTCAGAAGGAATCCCGCGTCCAGAGCAGCCCTCGCCCCAGGCAGCGGTATGCCTTTGCCTCCACTGGCTAGAGGGCAAGGTCGCCCGAAGCCTGGGCAGGTTGGACGAAGCGGCGAGCATCTTCCGTCAGCTCTTGGACGAGTTGAACGCCCGCACGCTCAAGCATGAAATCGTCTTGGTGACGATCGATCTGGCCGACGCGATGGCCGAAGATCGGCGCTTCGAGGAAGCGGCGAAGCCGGTCAAGGGGCTTTCCCGCTCCTCTCGACCTGGGGCCTTCACCGGTGGGCGCTCGCGGCCTGGCTCCTCTTGCAGAACGCCTTGGAGGTGCGCCAGCTGGACGGCATCTTCGTCCGTCTCCGCGCCTACTATCGTCGTTACTGGAATAGAGAAGCGGAGTTCAGCCTAGAATAGAGGGCGTGCCCTCATTGAGCACTGGCGCTAAGGTTTTTCTTGGGGTTGGCTGCGTATTGCTGGCGGTGCTCTTCGCCACCCTCGCTACTTGTGCCGGCTGCATGGCGTCGCTAGCCAGGAATGCGGCAACAAGTTCAGCACAGAACTTGGTGGCGAACTCGACGCCGACGACGCCGACCGAAGACGCCTCCTTTAGGCGCGTTCGCGTCCAGGGGATGATGGACTTCGTTGTGGCAAGTAAGGAACTTAGCCGGAATCACGCTGCGCTGGAGCACCGGGTACGGAACTTCTGTAGCCTCCGACACCCCGATACAGGTTTTTGCTGGATCTTGGTTTGGCCGAAGGAATCGCTGGTTCCAAAGGATCTGCCGATGTCGGACAGGCAGGCGAACTCCATGGTTGCTTCCTACAATCGGAACCCAAACACAGGGCACGACTGCTTCCAACTCGTTCGCAAGGGCACCGGCTACTACCATTCGGGAGAGTGTGGCCCCAACGCCGACTCTCCCAGCGATCCGCGCCACAATCCAATCCCTTGAACTTCCCCGAGCCGCTGACACCGGCAAACTGACCCATTACCCCCGCGCAGATCAGGTTGACGCGGCCGTCCCCTTTGTCGCGTCGCCCTTGCTGCAATGCACTCTTCGATTAGAATGAGGCTCGTCGTCGAGGCACCTTGAGAGCGCGTTAGCCAAGATACCCCGCCCGCCTATGCCCGTGGTCCGCATTCCAAGAATGGCGCTAGCAGCGATCGCGGCGCTCTGCGGTCTGCTCGCGGCCGCGGCGGCATCGGCGCCCAAGACGGCCGCCGGCGGGCCGAGCGGGTCGGAATGGCCCTCGTGGCGGGGTCCGCACCAGGACGGCTCCGCGGCCGACACCGGGCTGATCTCGAAGTGGAGCCCGGCGGGCGAGAACCTGGTCTGGCGCGCCGACCTGGTCGGGCGCTCGACGCCGGTGGTCGTCGGCGGCAGGGTCTGCGCCAACGGCCGCATCGGCGCGGGTTTGACCCGCCAGGAAAGCGTTGCCTGCTTCGACGCGGGCACCGGCCGCCCGCTCTGGCAGCATGCGCTCGACGTCTACCTCACGGCGGTGCCCTTCAGCCGGGTGGGATGGGGCAATCTCACCGCCGATCCCGAAACCGGCAATGTCTACGCGCTGGGCGTCGGCGGCCTGCTGTTCTGCTTCGACCGCGATGGCAAGGTGGTCTGGTCGCGCTCGCTCACCGAGGAGCTGGGGCTGATCTCCGGGGTCGGCGGGCGCACCCATTCGCCGCTGGTGGACGAGGACCGGCTGATCGTCAGCTTCGTCAACGCCGGCTGGGGCGACCAGGGAGTGCCGCGCCACCGCACCTTCGCCTTCGACAAGAGCACCGGCGCGCTGCGCTGGGTGTCGAGCCCCGGCGAGGCGATCCAGGACACCAACATCCAGACCACGCCGGTCGTGGCGGAGATCGGCGGCCGCCGCCTGCTCATCGAAGGACAGGCCGACGGCTGGGTGTACGCGCTCGCCGCCCGCACCGGCGAGAAGGTGTGGAGCTTCCATCTCAGCAAGGGCGCGATCAACAACACGGTGGCGGTGCACGACCGCGTGGTCTTCGCCACCCACGGCGAGGAGAACCTGGACACCGGGCTGCAGGGCAGGGTGGTGGCGATCGATGCCACCGGCAGCGGCGACGTGACCCGCACCCACGAGCTGTGGCGCAACGACGAGCTGGCCGCCACCTTCGCCTCGCCGCTCTATCACGACGGGCTGCTCTACGTGGTGGACAACGCCGCCGCCCTGGCCGCGCTCGACGCGGCGACCGGCAAGATCCTGTGGCGGCACAAGCTCGGCACCATCGGCAAGGCCTCCCCCACCTGGGCCGACGGCAAGCTCTACGTCGCCGAGGTCAACGGCAAGTTCCACATCCTGAAGCCGAGCCGCACCGGCGTGGAGGTGCTCGACGAGGAGCGCCTCACGCTCGCCGACGGCAGCCGCTTCGCCGAGATCTACGGCGCGCCGGCCGTGGCCTACGGGCGGATCTACTTCGCCGCCGAAAGCGGGCTTTACTGTCTCGGCGACAAGGCACGGCCGTTTGCCGCCGGCGCGCCTGCCGCCGCCGGCGCCCGCGCCGCCGCCTCGGCGATCCGCCCGGCGCGCGGCGGCGACCACCTGTCCGCGCCTGCTCCTTTAGCTCCTGCCGCCGCGGTTCCCGCGAGCCCTGCCGCCGCGGCGGGGGGCGCTCGGCGCATCCTGCACGTGGAGCCGGCCGAGGTGCTCGTCCGTCCGGGCGAGGCCGTGACCTTCCATGCCGAGGTGCTCGACGTGGAGGGGTTGCCGGCGCCGGGTGGCGCACCGGCTGTATGGTCGGTGGTCGGCCTCGCCGGCCGCCTCGACGCCCACGACGCCCACGACGCCAGCAGCACATTCGTCGCCGATGCCGCCAAGGGCTTCCAGGCCGGTGCGATCGCGGCGCAGGCCGGCGAGCTGACCGCCAAGGCGCGGGTGCGGGTGGTGCCCGACCTGCCGTGGAACCTGGACTTCGCGGCGCTGCCCGCCGGCGCCCCGCCGCCCGGCTGGATCGGCGCCCCCGGCAAGTACCTGGTCAAGGAGACCCCGGCCGGCAAGGTGCTCGCCAAGCCGCCCGTGAAGGTCGGGCTCAACCGCTCGAACGCCTACATCGGGCCGCCTTCGCTGCACGACTACACCATCCAGGCCGACCTGCTGGGCACCCGGACGGGCCTGGTGCGGCCCGACATGGGCCTGGTCGCGAGCGGCTACGTCCTGGACCTGATGGGCGTCAACCAGCGCCTGCAGCTGCGGGCCTGGGACACCGAGCTGCGGCTGATGGAGCAGGTCGACTTCAAGTGGGACCCGGACGTCTGGTACACCATGAAGCTGGCGGTCGCGGTGCAGGGCGACGAGGGACTGATCCGGGGCAAGGTGTGGCGGCGCGGCGAGCCGGAGCCCGCCGCCTGGACCGTCACCGCCCGCGAC
>DATKFK010000459.1:0-2822 GCA_035544375.1 Thermoanaerobaculia bacterium | reverse complement strand
ACCACGAGGTGGCGATCTCGCCGTCGAAGCCGACGCGCCGCGGCAGCCGGCCCGCCACCGTCCAGCCGATGCGCCCGGCGCGATCCGCGGCCAGGAAGTTGAGGGACGGCACGCCGCTGCGGCTGGCGACGTCCAGGGCCTGCTCGACGCCGGTCACGTCCTCCAGGCGCAAGATCTCGAAATCGGCGGCGCCGTCCTCGTCCACCACCGCCCGCACCGCTCGCGGCCGGCCGCGCCAATCCTTGCCCACCACCGGCCCCCATTCGGTCCAATCGACCGCGAGCTGCTGGTCCGGCCCGCCCCGGACCTTCAGCACCTCCTGGTGGCGCACCAGGGGCCGCGGGCCGCTCGGGGTCATGTATCGGCGCGGGTCCTTGGGATCGAGGTCGAGGAGCACCAGGTCGCTGGTGTCGAGCACGCTGTTGGTGACCCCCCAGGCCACCTCGCCGTTGCTCCCCACGACCATCGCCGGCGTCCCGGGCAGGGTCACGCCGACCACCCGGCGCGGCGGCGCGCCAGCCTCGGCGGCCGGCCAGGAGAGCTCGGCGCGGTACCAGACGTTGGGCACGGCGAGGCCGAGGTGCAGGTCGTTGGCGAGCAGCGCGCCGCCGTCCGCGGTGCGCCGGCCGGCCACCGCCCAGCCGTTGCTGGCCAGGCGAGGAGACGCCGCGGCGAAGGGCGCCGCCGGCGCCCCGTCCGCCTCGACCGACGGCGGGGCGGCGTCTGCCGGCCGAGGCGGCCGGGCCAGCCGGGCCAGCCGCGCCGGCTGCTGGCGGCGCAGGTCGAAGACCTCGGGTCCGGGCGGCGGCGGCGGCGCGGCGGGCTCCGGGCCGGCCACCGGCGCGTCCCAATCCGTCGCCGCCGGATCGAGGAAGGCGAAGAGCCCTGCCGGCAGCCGGTCATGCATCAGGGTCTTCGCCGCCTCCACCCGGGCGTTGACGTCCTCGAGCTGGGTGAACATGGCGAACAGCACCAGCACCGAGTCCTCTTCGCGCCAGGGCCGCGGCTCGGCGCGCAGCACGAGGTATTCGAAGGGCGGGCTGGCGAGGGCGCCGAGACCGGCGTTGACGCCGGCGGCATAGGCGGCGAGCAGCGCCTGCAGATCGGGTGCGGCGCCGGCCAGCACGCGCCGGGCGTGCTGGCGGAAGAGGTGGATGCGCATGGCGCGGTCGCTGCGCAGGGCCACCGCACCGAACAGCTCGGCCAGCTCGCCGGCGGCGCTGCGGCGCAGCAGGTCCATCTGGAAGAACCGGTCCTGCGCGTGCACGAAGCCGGTGGCGAAGGCGACGTCCCGCCGGTTGGCGCCGCGGAGGGTCGGAATGCCGAGCGCGTCGCGCTCGACGGTGACCGGCGCGGCGAGCCCGGCAACCGCCAGCCGGCCGGAGGTGCGCGGCAGGTCGGCGCGCAGGCGGTGGCGGACCCACAGGTCGCCGGCCACTCCGAGCACGGCCAGCAGGGCGGCGAGGATGCCGAGACCGATACCGGCCCGGCGCAGGAGGCGGCGCGGCGCCATGGTCACTCGTACCGCAGCGCGGCCACCGGGTCGATCTTGGCGGCCCGCCGCGCGGGAACGTAGCTCGACAGCGCCGCGATCACCGCCAGGCAGACCAGGGCGAAGGCGAGCGCCGCCGGATCGCGGGGGCTGACCTGGTACAGCTGGCTGGACAGGAACTTGGTGAGCAGCAGCGCTCCCACCAGGCCGAGGGCGAGTCCGGCCGCCGTCAGGCGCAGCGCCGAGCCCATCACCAGCAGGCGCAACTGGCCGGGCTGCGCCCCCATCGCCGAGCGGATGCCGATCTCGCGCAGCCGCTGGTTGACGCTGAAGGCGATCACGCCGTAGATGCCGATCGCCGCCAGCACCAGGCCCAGGAAGCCGAGCGAGGTGTAGATCACGGTGCTGAAGCGCTCCGGGGTGGTGCGGCGCGCGAAGCGCTCCTCCATGCTCATCATGTCGAACACCGGCTCGTCCTTGTCGGTCGCGTGGACGGCGTCGCGTATCGCCGGCGCGAGGGCGAGGGCATTGCCCCGCGTGCGCAGGGTGAAGCCCACGCGGTCGAGGTCCTCGACGATCGGCTGGCTGTAGGGCAGGTACCAGGCGTCGTCGTTGCCGAGCAGCTCGTCGTGCGTCTCCTTGAGCGTGCCGGCCACCCCCACCACGGTGAGCCACGGACGGGTGCCGTCGTAGCGGCCGCGCTTGATCCGCTTGCCGATCGCGCTCTCGCCCGGCCAGTAGCGGTCGGCCACCGACTTGCTGACGACGGCCACCCACGGCGCGTCGGCGGTGTCGTGATCGGAGATGAAGCGTCCGGCGACCAGCGGCACGCGCAGCGACTCGAGATAGCCGGGCGTCACGACGCGGTGGTGCAGAAGGTTGAAGCCGCGCTCGTCGGCCGGCGGATGCCCTTCGACGCTGAAGCTGGCGGCGTTGGTCCCGGTATACAGCGGCTGGGTCGTGGTGGCCCCCACCGCCTCGACTCCCGGCAGGTTGCGCAGGCGTTCCAGCAGGTTGTGCACGAAGGCCACCTTCTGCCGCCGCTCGGGGAACTTGAAGTCCGGGAAGGGCACGGTGAACGTCACCACGTTGTGCATGTCGAAGCCGCGGTACTCGCCCTGCAGGCGCTGGAAGCTGTGCACGATCAGCCCGGCGCCGACCAGCAGCATCAGCGACAGCGCCACCTCGGCGACCACCAGGCCGCTCAGCAGCCGGCGCCCCGCCGTCCCCAGCGTGCGCGAGCGGCCGCCCTCCTGCAGCGAGCTGCTGATGGTGGCACGTGACATGCGCAGCGACGGCACCATGCCGAAGATGAAGCCGACGAGCAGCG
>DATKFK010000458.1:0-3480 GCA_035544375.1 Thermoanaerobaculia bacterium | reverse complement strand
CCTCGACAGCGGCGAGGAAGCGGTAGCCGCGACGGGGGATGGTGGCGACGAAGCGCGGCCGGGCGGCGGAATCGCCGAGCGCGCGGCGAACCTGGAGGATGCAGAAGTTCAGGGCGAGGTCGAAGTCGACGTAGGTCTCCTCCCCCCATACGGTGCGCCGGATCTCCTCCCGCGTCACCACCATCCCGGCCTGCCCGGCGAGGATCTCGAGCACCTTCGCCGGCCGGGGCTGAAGCTTGACCGCGGCGCCCGCATGGAGCAACTCGCCGCTGTCCAGCCGGAGCTCGAAGTCCTCGAAGCGAAAGGAGCTCGCTCGCCGTTCTGCAAGCGCCGGCACCATCGCCATGGCACTCACTCCTGAAGTCGGCGCCTCCGCTCGCCGGGTCTGCGGTCGTTCGACCGGTGCGACTCAAGGCAGCGAATACCCCGGAGCAACCCTCCAAGGGCGAGATCCCCACTCTTTCTAATTATACCGAAAATGATGTTGCGGCGAAATAAACCGCCGCCGTGGGGTCATGAGGACCAGCGATCACCTCCCGCTCAGACGCCGCTCATCGAGTGCTCATGGCAGGCCGCCGTCCGCCTCATTAGCGTGGGACCGTCTCCAGGCTGAGGGGCCGCACACCCGGTGCGGTCCCCGCCTGGGAAAGCCGCTCGTCCCCTCGGGCAAAAAGGAGATCGACATGACTGTACGAAGCCTGAAGCTCACCGCCGTTTTCGGATTGGCCATCCTCTGCTCATGGAGTCCCCGGGCTTCCGCCCAGGCGTACCGGACGTTCATTTCCGGCGTCGGCAACGATGCCAACCCGTGCACGCGCGCGCTCCCTTGCCAAAGCTTCTCCGTCGCGCTGGCGCAGACGCACCAGGCTGGCGAGATCTACGTGGTGGACGCGCTCGATCAGGAGGCGGTGGGTACCGGCCCCATCACGATCTACAAATCGGTCTCGATCATCGGCGCGGGCTCCCGCGCCGCGATCAGCGGGGAATTCCTCATCGCTCCCGAGGCGGGCGGCCAGGTGCTGCTCAAAGGCCTCGACTTCACCCTCGGTGGTGTCCA
Organism: Thermoanaerobaculia bacterium; assembly: GCA_035544375.1. GTDB lineage: Bacteria > Acidobacteriota > Thermoanaerobaculia > Multivoradales > UBA5704 > JASLEW01. Next base: position 2,423 of record DATKFK010000458.1, on the reverse strand, counting down.
GGTGACGACGGGGGTCGGCATCAGCCTGGTCATCGACGACTGCACGTTCGTCAACAGCAACATCCTCTTCCAGCCCGCGGGAACGGCGACCTCGAACCTGGTGGTCCGCAACTCCACCGTCTCGGGAAATCCAGTATCGCCAGGGATCCTGATCCAACCGCAGTCGACAGGCAGGGCGGTGGCGGTCATCGAGGGCGTCAACGTCAGCAACAACTACTTTGGCATCCACGCCTTGGACTATTCCACCGTGACCGTGCGCAACAGCGTGGTCACAGAGAGTGTTTGGTTCGGCATCCGCTCCGAGGCGCAAGCGTCGCCACCGGGATTGGTGACGGTCTTCGTCGAACACACCCAGGTCTCGCACAACGGCGGCAACGGTGTGCTCGCGGCAGGTTCCACGGCCACCATGCGCCTCAGCGACGTAACGATCACGGACAACGGCGCCGGCATCGCAACCGCCAACGGCGGCATCGTGTACTCGTTCGGCAACAACTGCGTCTCCGGCAACCCCACGACCACGCCGCCAGCTCCCCTCCCGTTCACCTGATTGCAAGCAGAGAGCCTCGCCGGCGGTCGCGCGACGCCGGCGAGGGTCGCGGGAAGCGCGCGGCCGCCGCGGGCCCCCGGCCCGGGATCACCGCGCCGCTCTTGACCACCACGACCGCGGCGCCCGCGATGTCGCCATGCTCCAGCGCATAGGGCATCAGCCCGTCGAGCGACCCGCTCAGCGGCCACCTGTTCGCGGTGCCAATGCCCAACGGCGTGACCTACCATCCGCAGGAGCTTGCTTTCTTCTCCTGGTTCTTCGACGAGGTGCCCTCGCTGGGCTTCGACGGGTGGTACTCCATGGGAGGCACGTTCCGCACGCCGGCCGCCCGCTGCAGGTAGCCGGCGCCCTGGCGGCTACCCGCTCGCGGCGGGGCATCGATCATCACCAGGTACTATGGCGATATCTGGAATGACTTGCCGTATCCGCGCGTCGTCAGGTGGCTCTGTAGCCACATGAATGAGCGGTTGGAGGTGGTCGATGCGGTTCGCCGCGGCCAGGAACCGATCATCGCCTGTCCAGTCGCGCCCCCTGTCTGATTCCAGACACCTGCTCCGATCCCAGACACCTCAAGGCGGCCGCTCCCACGGCCGACCCTATCTCGTAAACTCCTTGCCCTCATCGGGTTAGCGGCTCTTGCCTGCCGCCCGGCACCCTGGCACGGGCCGTGGAACAGGACCCCCTCGACCAAGGAGGGTTCACTCGTGCAAGGTACCGCCATCACCACCCAATCTCAGGCCCGCTCGCAATCCCACTCCCGCGGCGCCAGCCTCGCGGCTCTCCCAACTCCGCTCCGGCTTCTCGCCCGCTTCCTCGGCCTCGTCGTCCGCCTCGCACCCGCCGCCGCCCTCGCGGCCCTCGCCGCCCTCGCCGCCTGCCGGCCGCAGGCGGCGCCGCCGCCATCCGGGCGGCCGCCGGCGCAGGTCGCGGTCGCCGTGGCCGTCAAGCGGGACGTTCCCATCTACCTCGACGCAATCGGCAAGACCATCGCGCGCGAGGCGGTCTCGGTCCAGCCCCAGGTCTCCGGGCGCATCACCAAGCTCCACTTCGCCGACGGCGCCGACCTCAGGGCCGGCGATCCGCTCTTCACCATCGACCCGCGCCCCTACCAGGCGCAGCTCGACTCCGCCCTGGGCAACCTCGCCCAGAAGCAGGCCGCGCTGGACTTCGCCAGGATCGAGCAGCAGCGCGCCGCCGAGCTCATCGCCACCAGGTCCATCTCGCAGGAGGAGTACGACACGCGCCGCAACGCCGTCGACGTGGCCGCGGCCGAGGTGCAGCAGAGCCAGGCGGCGGTCGCGACCGCGCGCCTGAACCTCGAGTACTGCTCCATCCGCTCGCCGATCGACGGCCGCGCCGGCCAGCGCCTGGTCGATCCCGGCAACGTGGTGACCGGCAACAGCGGCTCGCTGCTGCTCATCCAGCGTCTCGATCCGATCTACGCCGACTTCACCGTCACCGAGGGCGACTTGACCGCCGTGCAGCGCAACATGTCGCGCGCCGCGCTGCGCGTCGAGGTCCGCCTGCCCGAGGAGCCCGACCGGCCGTTCGCCGGCGAGCTCACCTTCCTCGACAACGCGGTCCAGGACACGACCGGCACGGTCAAGCTGCGCGCCACGGTGCACAACCGCGACCACCGGCTGTGGCCGGGCCGTTTCGTCAAGGTGCGGCTGCTGCTCGACACCCTGCCCGGCGCCGTGCTGGTGCCCGCCGCGGCACCGCAGCTCTCGGCGCAGGGACCGTTCGTCTTCGTCGTCAAGCCTGACGCGACCGCCGAGCTGCGGCCGGTCGCGACCGGCCAGCGCCAGGGCGAGCTGGTGGTGATCGATCACGGCCTCCTGCCCGGCGAGCGCGTCGTGGTGGCCGGCCACATCGG
>DATKFK010000457.1:0-10998 GCA_035544375.1 Thermoanaerobaculia bacterium | reverse complement strand
CGGCGCTCTTGCGCAGGGCCGCCATCTCGCGCCAGTAGCTCTTCACCGCTTCGCGGCCGGGCCCGCTGAGGCGCGCCATGGTCTGGGTCTTCTTGCCGACGAAACGTTTCTCGATCTCGACCAGGCCGGCTTCCTGGAGCCGCGAGAGATGGACCGAGAGGTTGCCCTTGGTGAGGCCGGTGATGCGCTGCAGGAACAGGAAGTCCGCCCTCTCGCACGCCGAGAGCGCAACCAGGATGGCGAGCCGGGCCGGTTCATGGACCAGCCGGTCCAGATGCGCGATCTGCTCGAAGGGGGTGGCGCTCATTGCGGCTCCTCTGTCTCCGCCCGCGCCGGGGCGCCCAGCGCGCCGGGTGACGGCGCGAGCAGGCCCATGGTGCGGACCAAGATCCGGTGGTCGAGCAGCCCGGTGATGGTCAGGAAGGCGCCGAGCAAGGGATATTCGCCTGACATCAATGATTCTCTGGTCCACACCAGGAGGATGGAGTTGCTGGCGTCGGTGGAAGGCACCAGGCCCAGAAGCAGGACGCCGACCACGAGGTAGTGGGCCTGCCAGCGGCTGGATCCCCGCTGCCACCAGGTGCCGATGCTCCAGGCGCTGAGGCCGAGGCAAAAAAACCGTAGGAGCGTGACCGCAGTCACCGTTGGCGCCTGATTGTAGATAAGCAGCGACCCGGCGAGGCACCACAGTGCCAGCGCAAGCACTCCTACGACATGCTGGCCGCGGGGAGCCAGGGGGTTCTTGACACTCGAGCACTGCGGCGTCCTGCCGAGGAAGACGGTGCCGGAGTCGGGGGTCGTCAGGCCCAACGAAATGATCGGTACGTTGATTCTCACCCATGGCGGTGGCTGCCGCTCCACCTCTCCGAATCGGTTCGCGTAGTACGACTTCAGCCGCCCGGCCAGCCAGAACGTCGGGACGCCTGAAATCATGATGAGCGCAAATGAAAGCGGACCGGGGCCGGTGGCGGCGTAAATGATTGCAATCGTCAGAAAGTACAGACCGGGGACGGCTCTTCGCAGACCCTGGAGCGTGTGGAAATGATAGGTGACGAAGCGAATGCGATCGAGGTCCTGGGGGTGCATGGGGCTCCTGGTTCGATAACCGGTCTGTGTCGCAAACCGATTCTCGCGCGGAACACCGGCCTGTGTCAAGGTGGCCGGGCAAAGGGACGCCATTCCCTGATCAGAGCCTCCGGCGGGGCGGGGTAGCCGGGAGGAGGGGTCCCGGATCAAGGGGCTCCGCCGGGCCGGAGGTAGCCGGGGAGCAGGGGGACCCGGATCAGGGGGCTCCGGCGGGCCGGAGGTAGCCGGCGAGCAGGCGGTCCCATGAACCGCGGGCTTGCAGCACCATCTCGACCATCTCGCGCACAGCGCCGCGGCCGCCTGGCCGGGAGAGGACGTGGTGGACGCGGCCGCGGACGTCGGCGACCGCGTCGGCGGGGGCGAACGAGAGGCCGCAGGCGAGCAGGACCGGCAGGTCCACCAGGTCGTCGCCCATGTACGCGACGCGACCGGCGGCGATCGAGTGGGCGCCGAGGAACTCGCCGAAGGCCGCCGCCTTGTCGTCGCGGTGCATGATCAGCGCATCGAGGCCGAGCTCCTGCGCCCGCGCCTCGAGCGCCCGGCCTTGGCGCGCCGACAGCAGGCCGACCTTGAGCCCGTCGCGCTGCGCCAGCTTGAGGCCGATCCCGTCGTGCACGTCGAAGACCTTCCACTGCTCGCCGTCGGCGCCGTAGACCATGCGGCCGTCGGTGAGCACGCCGTCGACGTCGAACAGCAGCCAGGCGAGGCCGGGGGCACGCTCCGCGAGGACCGCGGCACCGCCGGCGGGGGAGGCCGGTCCAGCGGGGCCGGCGGGCGGGCTCAAAACAGTTCCAGGCCCCAAAGATCGTGGAGATGGACGATGCCGGTCAGCCTCCCGCCGCCGTCGCAGATGAACAGCGAGGTGATGCGGTGGTCTTCCATCATCTTGAGCGCGGCGGCCGCGAGCTCGCCGCCGGCGATGGTGCGCGGGTGCGGGTTCATGCATTCGCCGGCGGTGCGCCGCAGCAAGCCCTCGTCGGTGGCCAGCAGGCGCCGCAGGTCGCCGTCGGAGATGCAGCCGGCCAGCCGCGGGTCGTCGCCGGAACGGGTCACCGCGGTGATGCCGAGCTTCTTCTTCGACATCTCGTAGATGGCGTCGTGCATCGAGGCGTCCATCGCCACCCGCGGCAGGTCGGGCCCCTCGTGCATCAACTGCTCCACCTTGAGGAGGCGCTTGCCGAGGCGGCCGGCCGGGTGCAGCAGCGCGAAGTCCTCCCGGGTGAAGCCGCGGGCCTCGGAAAGGGCCATCGCCAGGGCGTCGCCGAGCGCCAGCATGGCGGTCGTCGAGGCGGTGGGCGCGAGGTTCAGGGGGCAGGCCTCGCGGTCGATCGCCACCGACAGGTGCAGGTCGGCGTGACGCGCCAGCGGCGAAGCCGCGCTGCCGGTCATCGCCAGCAGCGGCACGCCGAGGCGCTTGAGCGTGGCCACCAGCCGCAGCAGCTCTTCGGTGGTGCCCGAGGTCGAGGCGGCCAGCACCACGTCCCCCGCGACGATCATGCCCAGGTCGCCGTGCACCGCCTCGGCAGGATGGAGGAAGAGCGCCGGCGTGCCGGTCGAGGAGAGAGTGGCGGCCACCTTCTTCATGATCAGGCCGCTCTTGCCCATGCCGGTGCAGACCACCCGCCCGGCAATCCCCGACAGCAGGGACACGGCCTGGTCGAAGGCGTCGTCGAGCTGCGACAGCAGGGACCGGATGGCCGCCGCCTCGGTCTCGAGCACCTCGATCGCCACCTGGCGGGGGGCTCTCCGCGCAGACCTGGCAGGGCTCGCGGGCGTGGCAGGGCTTGCGAGCGTGGCAGGGCTTGCGGGCGTGGCAGGGCTTGCGGGTGCCAAGGTTGCCCGCGCATTGGGGGCGGCGGCGGGGCGGGGCTGCGGTGGCGATCCGGGCAGGGCGGGGCGGCGCGGGCGGCGCGGCAGCCGCGCCCGGGATGGCGGCCGGCCTGGCGGCTTGGGGGCGCTGGGGACGGTCATGCCGGCACCTGTTCCCGCGTGGCCAGCAAGGCTCGACGCAGCGCCGCCGCGGCGCGCAGGAGCGTCTCGGACGCCGCCGGCGTGAGCTGGACCGCGCGGTCGGAGAGCGCCCGCGGCGGGTCGGGGTGGACCTCGAGGAAGAGGCCGTCGGCGCCGGCGGCGACCGCGGCCAGGGCCAGCGGCAGGGCGTAGCGGCGCTCGCCGCCGCTCTCGGCGCTCTCCGGGTTCCCGGGGCCGCCGCCGGGGCGCTGCAGCGAGTGGGTGACGTCGTAGATCACGGCGATGCCGTCGTCGTGGAGCTGGGCGAAGCTGCGCATGTCGACCACCAGGTCATGGTAGCCGAACGAGCTGCCGCGCTCGGTCACCGTCACCCGCCGGTTGCCGCCGGCGCGAGCCTTGTCGACCAGCTTGCGCATGTCGCCGGGCGCCATGAACTGCCCCTTCTTGATGTTCACGGCGCGGCCGGTGGCGGCGGCGGCCAGCACCAGGTCGGTCTGCCGGCAAAGGAACGCGGGGATCTGCAGCACGTCGCAGACCGCCGCCGCCGGCTCGCACTGGCCTGGCTCGTGGACGTCGGTGAGCACCGGCAGGCCGGTCGCCGCCTTGACCGCCGCCAGCGCCGCCAGGCCACGCACCAGGCCGGGGCCGCGGAAGCTGCCGAGCGCGCTGCGGTTGGCCTTGTCGAACGACGACTTGAAGACGAGCGGCAGCGCGAGGCGCGACGCCATGGCGGCAAGGGTCCGTGCCGCCGCCAGCACCAGCTCCTCGCTCTCGACGACGCACGGGCCGGCGATCACCGGCAACGCGCCGGCGGCGTCGGCGCCATCGCCGCCGCCGCCTCCGACGACGACGCCGGGAGCCAGCTCGACCGGCTCGACCGTTCGCCCTGTCAGCGCCATCAGCCTTCCCAGCGCAGCGCCTGAGCCGCCGGCATCGGACGCTCCGCCGGCCGCTCGCGCGCCGCCAAGTCCTCGCGATGCTCGAGACCGTGGCCGCCCTGGACGCGGTGCTCGTGCTGGTCGCGGTGCTCGTGCTGGCCGTGATGCTCGTGCCCGCCGTGATGCTCGTGCTGGCCGTGATGAAGCGACAGGCCATGCGTGACCGGCTCGAGGCGCTCGGCCATGGCTGCACCGGCGGCACTGGCGGCACCAGCGGCAACGGCGGCTCCGGTGACAGCGGCGCCGCCGTGTGCGGCCGCCGGCACCGGCACCGGCGCCGGCGAGGAGCCTGCCGCCGCCGAGCGGTGCTCGGCCAGCACAGGAGTTTCGCGGCTCTCCTGCTGGTGATGCCGCTCGTGCTGCTCGCGCCGGGTGCGCTCGGCGAGCGCCGCCGCGATGTAAGAGACGAAGAGCGGGTGAGGGTCGGTTGGCTTCGATTTGTATTCGGGGTGGAACTGGCAACCCAGGTACCACGGGTGGTCCGGCAGCTCGACCATCTCGACGAATTTGCCGTCCGGCGACAAGCCTGAGACGACCAGGCCGCGCTCGAGCATCTCCGGCAGGTACTTCTGGTTGACCTCGTAACGGTGGCGATGGCGCTCGCTGATCTCTGCCGTGCCGTAGATGCGGCGCGCCAGAGTGCCTTCCTTGAGCCGGCAGGGATAGGCGCCCAGGCGCATGGTACCGCCCATCGCATCGACCCCCAGGAGGTCGCGCAGCTTGTAGATCACCGCGTGCTCGGTCTCGGGATCGAACTCTGAAGAGGTGGCGGTACGGATGCCGCAAACGTTGCGGGCGAACTCGATGACCATGCATTGCATGCCGAGGCAGATGCCGAAGAAAGGCACCTTCTGCTCGCGCGCGTAGCGGATGGCGCGGATCTTCCCTTCGGTGCCGCGGTGGCCGAAGCCGATTGGCACCAGCAGGGCGTCCATCTCGAACAGCTCGCGCGGCCAGCTCTCGTTTTCCAGCTCCTCGGCGTTGATGTAGACGATGTCCACCTTGGCGTCGTTGGCGATGCCGCCGTGCAGCAGCGCTTCGTTGAGGCTCTTGTAGGCGTCGGGAAACTCGACGTACTTGCCGACGAGACCGATGCGCACGTGGTGGCGGGGGTGCTTGATGCGCGACACCAGGCTCTCCCAGCGCGTCAGGTCGCGGTCGTAGTGCGGCAGGTTGAGCAGCTCGAGCAGCAGGTCGTCCAGACCCTCGCGGCAGAAGATCAGCGGCACCTCGTAGATGGTCGGCACGTCGCGGGCCTCGATCACCTGGCGCGGATCGACGTTGCAGAACAGGGCGATCTTCTTCTTCATGTCGGGCGGCAGCGGGCGGTCGACCCGGCACAGCAGCACGTCGGCCGAGATGCCGATCTCGCGCAGCTCGCGCACGGAATGCTGCGTGGGCTTGGTCTTGAGCTCGTCGGCGGCGGCGATGTAGGGCACCAGGGTGAGATGGATGTTGACGGCGTTGCCGCGCCCCAGCTCCTGGCGGAACTGGCGGATGGCTTCGAGGAACGGCAGCGATTCGATGTCGCCGGCCGTGCCGCCGATCTCGACGATGACCACGTCGTGGGAGTCGGCGACGCGGCGCATCGCCTCCTTGATCTCGTCGGTGATGTGCGGGATCACCTGCACGGTCTTGCCCAGGTAGTCGCCGCGCCGCTCCTTGTCGATCACCGATTCGTAGATGCGGCCGGTGGTGAAGTTGTGCCGCTTGCTGGTGCGGGTGTGGGTGAAACGTTCGTAGTGGCCCAGGTCGAGGTCGGTCTCGGCGCCGTCGTCGGTCACGAACACCTCGCCGTGCTGGTAGGGCGACATGGTGCCCGGATCGACGTTGACGTAGGGGTCGAACTTCATCAGCGTGACCGAGAAGCCGCGCGCCTCGAGGATCGCCCCGACCGACGCGGCGGCCACGCCCTTGCCGAGGGACGACACGACGCCGCCGGTGATGAAGATGTATTTGGTCGCCAAGGTCGTCTCTCCTCTGGTCTCTTTCGCCCGTCGTCGGTCGTGGAATCGGCCGCTCAGCGGCCGCTTCCCAGCGCGAGCAGCCGCTCGGCGCGCTCGAGATCCTCCCGCGTGTCCACGCCGGGCAAGCCCGGGGCGGTCAGCAGCACGCGGATCGACATGCCATGCTCGAGGGCCCGCAGCTGCTCGAGCGCCTCGCTTCGCTCCAAGGGGGACGGCGGCAGATCGGCCAGCGCCAGGAGGGCGGCACGCTGATAGCCGTAGATGCCCAGGTGGCGCAGCGGCGTCGCGCCCGCCGCGCCGCCCCCACCCGCGGGCGCCTGACGCTCATAGGGTATCGCAGAGCGGCTGAAGTACAGGGCGCGCCCGTCCAGGGCGACGACCACCTTGACCACGTTGGGGTTGGCGAGCTCGGCAGCCAGGCTGGACGCGGCGCCGTCCCCGCCCGCGCCGCCGTCGCCGCCGGTCGGGGCCGAGCCGTTGCCTGGCGCGGCGAAGGGCGCCGCCAGCGTCACCATCGGGTCCTCGGGATGCGCGGCCAGGTGGGCGGCGATCGCCGACACTGCCTCGGGATCGATCAGCGGTTCGTCGCCCTGCACGTTGACCACTGCCGCCGCCCCCGGCCAGCGGCGCGCCGCGTGGGCGATGCGGTCGGTGCCGCTCGCGCACTCCTCCGGCGTCAGCTCGACCTCGCCGCCGAAGGCCGTGACCGCCTGCGCGATGCGCTCGTCGTCGGTCAGGACCACGATGCGGGCGAGGCCGCGGGCGCCGGCGACGCGGCGGTAGACGTGCTCGATCATAGGCCGGCCGGCGAGCTGCAGCAGCGGCTTGCCGGGCAGACGCGTGGAGCCGTAACGAGCGGGGATCGCCGCGATGACTTCGGGGGTGATGGGGATGATTTGAGCGGAGCTGGAAACGGCCGGCACCTCTAGGAGGGAGTCGGCTCCTGGGCCGCCGGCAAGCTGCGAGGGCCTGGGAGTCGAGTAGGGGTGCACGTCCAAATGTAAGCCATCGCGTCCTTAGTGTCAACGCGGGCTCAGGCGCTTCAGGCGCTCCGGGCTCCCCCACGGTCTCGGCGACGCGGAGATCACCCCCAGCATCCAATCGCCTGAGCCCGCCTGCAACCCCGCAAGGTCAGGCTCGGCTGTCAACCTGCCGGCAAGCCGCGCATCTGCCCGGTGCTTCAAGGCGCGGCTGGGACCGGCAGGCCTGGTGAAAGACAGCCCGTCTCGATCGGCGGCGTCATGGGATCGATGGCGTCACGATCAGGTCCTGGGTGGAGGTGAGCACGGTCCCGCCGCTGCCCACCCCACCCGCCACGAAGGCGATGCCGTAAGTCACGGTGGCGCTTGCCCCCGAGCGAGCCGTGGGCATGGGAATCGCCGTCCAGGTGTTCTTGTGCGGATCGTAGATCTGGACCTGGTTGGAGACGCGGTGCGATTGGAGCTGCCCGCCAAAAACGTAGAGCCGGCCGCTCAGGACCGCACTGGCCGAGTTGGTCACTCCATGCGGCATCGGGGCACGCGTCGTCCAGTGATCTCCTGCCGGGTCGTAGACCTCGAGCCCGTTGCCCACGCTGCCGTCCGCCTGCAGCCCTCCCGCCACGTAGAGCTTGCCGTTGATGACTCCCGCCGCCGGCTGCGAGTGCGGGGTCGCGGAGCCAGACAGGCTGGTCCAGGCGTCCGCGGAGGGGTCGTAGACATCGAGGAAGTTGGTATAGCCGGAGTAGCCGTTGCACGCGGTCGTCACGTAGAGCTTGCCGTCGATCACGCCGCTGGCGCCGCAGGCGCTGAGATGAGGCATGCTCGCGAGGTTCGACCAGGTGTCGGTCGGGGGATCGTAGAGGAACAGCGTGTCGTTCGGCAGTGGCGGATTCTGCGTCCAGCCGCCCGCCACGTAGAGCTGGCTGTTGATCACGCCGGCGCCGTTGCCGGAATACCGCGGACCGGGCATGTCCGACAACGTGGTCCACTGGTTCTGGGTGGGGTCGTAAGCTTGCAAGGTCGCCAGGTTGGAACCCTGGAAGCCGCCGACGACATAGACGATGCCGTCGATGGTCTCCACCGCCGCATCTTGCTGCGGCTGCGGCATGGCTGCCAGGTTGTTCCAGGCGGAGTGGGCGGGAAGGCCGGATACGGCCATGGGCAGGGCACACAGCAGAGCTCGTAGCGCGATCTTGTTCATTGGTCATTCCTCCCGGGACGCCAGGCATCCCTGTCGAAAATCTTTATACGAGGCCGTCCAGCCTCGACATGTGGCAGCGGTAGACGGCTTGCAAGTGGCAGCCGCTCCGAATGCGCAACCGACAAGAATATACTGCTAATTAGTAGATGTCAAGTAACTACCTTATGTGGTAATGGCTCATTTAACAACTGCATGGCGAACAGCACCTGCGCGGCGCGGCTGGCGGATGGGTTGGAGTCCTTGCGGGGCGGAAGGAGGATGACCGCAGGTTTTTTTACCTGCGGTGCGATCAAGAGATCGACAAGGTCGGGAAGATGAGCCCGCTCGCGGGTTCGTTGCCGGGCTGTGGGGTGATGGGGACATGGGGCGCCGGGGATGGATGGCAGGCTCCCCGGCGCATTTGGCGCGCCTGCTCGCGCGGTGGGGTGGGGAATGACCGCGATCGTCGGCGGGCCTACCTCACTTCATGGGCGATGCCGCCGGCGATGCTGCGGACGATGAGGGCTTGCAGCTTGGCCTCCGCCTCGCGGCCGACCCGCTCCTGCTCGCGGCCGAGCTCGCGCTGCTGGTCGCCCAGCCGGCGCTGCGACTCCCCCAGCTCGCGCTGCTGCCGGCCGAGCTCGCGCTGCTGTTCGCCGAGCCTGCGCATGTCGCCTGCGAGCCGCACCTGCTGATCGATCAGCTCGTCGCGCCGCTTGGCGCGGGCGGCGGAGGCGCTGTCGTCGCCGGCAATGCCTTCGGCGGTGAGCTTGGCCTGCTCCTCGGCGAGGCGGCCCTGCTTGGCGCCGAGCTCGCCCTGCTGCGCGCCGAGGGCTCCCTGGCGGCTGCCGAGCTCGCTCTGCCTGGCGCCGAGGGCGCCCTGCTCGCCGCCCAGCTTGCCTTGCCGTGCGCCCAGCTCCCCCTGCGGACGGAACATCTCGCGCACCTCGGCCAGGGTCGCGGCGTCGCGGATCAGGTATTCCTTGCCGCCGTGCCGCACCCACAGCAGGTCGCCGCCGCCGGCCTCCCGCTGCAGCTTGGTGGCGCGCTCGACGCTGCCGACGTCGCCGTTCATCATGACGTCGGAGCCGCCGCGCAGCAGGACGAAGGAATCCTCGCGGTGCCGGTCGGAGCGGTCGGAGTGACGGGAGGACGGGCCGCTCGGTAGGCCGGGCGGGGGCGGCGGCTCCGCCGGATCGTCCGCGTTTTCAGCACCCGACGCCCCGCCGGCGGCAGCGCCGCCCTGGGGTTGCCTGCCGAGCGAGGCGAGCTGCACTCCGGCGCTGGTGGCCAGGGCCCTGGTGGCGACGGGCGATGCCGCGACGGCGAAGCGGGCGGCGCTGGCGGGCGCGCCGGCCGTGACCGGGCGGGCGCCGGCGACCCGGGTGGCGGGTGTGGCGCTTGCCGCGGCCGTGGCGGCGACCAGGGCCACGGCAGCGACCGGCTTGGCGGTGGTCGTAGGCATGGGTGATTGGGCCGGAGCGACGGCGGTCATCGATGAGGCTGGCACCCGGTTGGCGGCAGGAGCCGAGGTGCATGCGGCCGGCGCGGCGGTCGCCGCCCGAGCCGCGGTGACGATGCGCAGCGGCACCAGGGCCGCGACTGCCAGCAGGGCCAGCATGGACAGGCCCAGACGGCGCAGGCGGATGGGACGGGGTTGAACGTCTTGGGGTTCCTGCCGGTGGTGCTGGAGCATCTCGAGTCTCCTCTTGAGGTGTTGTACCGAAGCGGCGGCGCCTCCTGCCGTCGCGGCGGCCGGTGCGCGATCTGCCAGGCGGTAGCGCTCCCGGCGGGAATGGGGGCGAATGCCGAGGCGCAGGAGCAAGCGTCCATAGCTCGCTGGCGTCGCGCCGAGCAGACGCAGGACGGCGGCGTCGCAGGCCACCTCGCGGGCCAGGGCATACTCACGCACCGCCAGCGCGGCGGGCGGCAGGAAGAAGAACAGGCGCGCGGCGGCGACGGGGATCCATCCCCATACGAGATCGCGGCGGCGCACGTGCATCAGCTCATGTCCCAGGGTCATCGCCAGCTCCTGGCGAGACAGGCGGTCGATGCCGGCGGCGGGCAGCACCACGACCGGGCGCAGCGCACCGGCGGTGAGCGGCGCTTCGAGGACGCCCCCGGGTGGAGCGGCGCGCAGCTCGACCGGCCACAGCCCCATCTGGCGGCGGAGGTCGGCGGCGAGAGCCAGGAGAGCCTGGTCCGTCACGGATTCGGAGCCGGCGAGAAAGTGGCGGACGAGCCGCAGCTCGCGCGCGGTCAGCGCCGCCTGGCGCAGCACGCCGGCGAGCCACAGGCCGGCAAGCGTCAGCGCCCACCAGGGCGCCGCGGATGCCGGGCCGGCTGCCGTGCGGTCCGGGCTGGTCGGCGCCGCCGATACCGGGCCTGCTGCCGCAACGGACGCCTGCCTGGCTACCGGCGGCAATGCCGGGCCGGCCGCCGCCGCGCCTCCCGAACCGGTTGCCGCCGCGCCTCCCGAACCGGTTGCCGCCGCCCGGCCCGAGCTTGTAGTTGGCACGCCGCCCCGGCTGGTAGCCGCTGCGCCGGCCGAGCGGGTGGTTGCTGCGCCGGCCGGGCTGGTGGTTGCTCCGCCGGCTGAGCTGGTGGTTGCTGCGCCGGCGGAGCGGGTGGTCGCTGCGCCGGCGGAGTGGGTGGTTGCTGCGCCGGCGGAGCGGGTGGTTGCTGCGCCGGCGGAGCTGGCAGCCGCAGCGCCGGATGAGCCCGCGGCGCCAGTGGGCTCTGTCGCGGGCTGGGGGTTGGGCACGGAACGCGCCTGAGCAGCGGCCAGCGACGCAGCGGTGGTGGTTGCCGGCGGCGCGAGCCAGCCGGCAACCGGGGCCGCCGCCGGCGGCAGCAGCGGCAGGATCAGCGGCGCG
>DATKFK010000456.1:0-4632 GCA_035544375.1 Thermoanaerobaculia bacterium | reverse complement strand
TGGCCTCGGCCCTGGAGCTGGTGGCGGTCCGCGCCCGCCTCGTCGATGCCCTGCCGGCGGGCGCCATGCTGGCGGTCACCATGCCCGAGGCCGAGCTCCTGCCGCTGCTCGCCGCCGGCGGCCAGCTCGCGCTCGCCGCCGTCAACGGGCCGGCATTCTGCGTCGTCGCCGGGCCGGAAGAGGCGGTGGCCCGGCTCGCGGCCGAGCTGGGCAGGGCCGGCGCCACCTGCCGCCGCCTGCGCGCCGGCCATGCCTTCCATTCGCCGATGCTCGAGCCGGCACTCGCGGCCGTGCAGGCGGTCGCCGCCCGGCTGCCGCTCGCGCCGCCCGTCATCCCGTTCGTCTCCAACTCGACCGGCACCTGGATCACCGACGCCGAGGCGACCGATCCGCGCTACTGGGCCGAGCACATGTGCCGGACCGTGCGCTTCGGCGCCGGCCTCGAGGCGCTGTGCCGCGGCCAGGCGCGGGCGCTGCTCGAGGTCGGACCGGGCAACTCGCTCACCTCGATCGCGCTGCAGTCGGACGCCGCGGCCGTCGCCTGCGCCAGCCTGCCGCACGCCTTCGACGGGCAGGAGCCAGACGCCGACCGGGCCGCCGCCGCCGGCGCGCTGGGGCGGCTGTGGCTCGGCGGCGTCGAGCCGGACTGGCAGGCGTTCTGGGCGGCGGAGAAACGCTCGCGCGTGCCGCTGCCGGCCTACCCGTTCGAGCGCACCCGCTACTGGATCGAGCCGCCCGAGCGGCAGGCGGCGCCGAACGGGGACGACCGGCGGCCCGAGGCGGCGGCGGGGGAGCCGGCGGCGGCGCCGCTGGCCAAGCGCGGCGACCTGGCGTCTTGGTTCTATGCCCCGGCCTGGCGGCAGTCCCGGCTGCCCGCCGCGGCGGCGCCCCGGGCCGGCGGCGACGGCAAGCCGTGGCTGGTCCTCCTCGACGAAACCGGGCTCGGCGCGCGGCTGGCCCGGCGCCTGCTGGAACAGGGCCGCGAGGTGGCCACCGTCGAGGCCGGAGACGGCTGGGCGGAGCGTGCGCCCGGGCGCTTCACCCTCGATCCGGGGCGCCGCGAGCACTACGACGAGCTGCTCGCCGCGCTCGGCCGCGGCGGGGCGCTCCCCGGCACCGTTGTCCACCTGTTCAACTACGCGCCGGCACCGGACGGCAGCGAGGAGGCCGGGGCGCACGAGCGCGGCCTGCTCAGCCTGCTGTGGCTGGCCCAGGCCTGGGGGGACCGGGCGGAGCGCGAGCCGCTGCGCCTCGTCGCCGTCTCGAGCGGCGTCTACGAGGTCACCGGGCAGGAGGCGCTGGCGCCGCAGCGGGCGACGATGATCGGCCCCTGCCGCGTCATCCCGCAGGAGTATCCGGCGATCGCCTGCCTGCACCTCGACCTGCCGGCGCCGGCCGCGGGCGGCGGCGCGGCAGGCAGCGGCCAGGAGGCGTGGGTCGACCGCGTCCTGGACGAGGCGCAAAGCGACTTCGATCCCCCGGTGGTGGCCTGGCGCGGCCGTCACCGCTGGGTCGAGGAGGTGCAGCCGTTGCGTCCCGCCGGCCGTCCCGGTCCGCCGCGGCTGCGCGACCGTGGCGTCTACGTGATCACCGGCGGCCTGGGGGGCATCGGCCTGACCCTGGCCGAGGCGCTCGTCGAGCGGGTGCGGGCGAGGCTGGTGCTGGTCGGCCGGTCGGCGCCGGCGCCGGAGGTCGAGCCGCGCCTGCGCGCGCTGGAAGAGCGCGGGGGCGAGGTGCTGGTCCTGGCTGCCGACGTCACCCGGCGCGGCGAGATGGAGGAGGCGAGGCGGTTGGCGCTGGCGCGCTTCGGCGCCGTGCACGGCGTCATCCACGCCGCCGGCGTGCCGCCCGGCGGGCTCATCCAGCGCAAGGAGCGCGCGGCCCTGGATGCGGTGCTGGCGCCGAAGGTCGCCGGCACCATGGTCCTGTCGCAGGCGTTCGCCGGCGACGAGCTCGATTTCCTCCTGCTCTGCTCGTCGCTGATCGCGACCCTGGGCGCCCTCGGCCTGGTCGATCACTGTGCGGCGAACGCCTTCCTCGACGCCTTCGCCGGCGCGGCGGCCCGCGCCGGCTCGCCGGTCGTGGCGGTGGCCTGGGACAGCTGGCTCGAGGTCGGGCAGGCGGCCAGGGCCGGCACCGCGGCGCGCCTGCGCGCCCTGCTCGCCGCCCCGGAAGCCGGCCGCCTCCATCCGCTGCTCGATCGCCGGGGCGCCGGGGAGCCTGGGACCCACGTCTTCCTCACCAGCTTCACCGCGCGCGGGCACTGGGTGGTGCGGGAGCACCGCGTCCAGGGGCAGGGGATCGTCCCCGCCGCCGCCCTGCTCGAGATGGCCCGCGCGGCGCACGCGGAGGTCGCCGGCGCCGCGCCGGCGGGGCGCGAGGTGGTGCTGTCCGAGGTGCTCTTCGTCCAGCCACTGGCTGTCCCCGAGGGCCAGGGCCGCGAGGTGCGCACCACCCTGCGGGCAGTCGCCGGCGACCGCTACGAGGTCGAGATCGCCAGCGAAGCGCCGGCCGGCCGGCAGTTGCATGCCCGCGGCTGGATCGAGATGGCCGAGCCGGTTCCGGGCATGCCGGCGGCGGCCGGTCCGGACGCGCCGGCGGACCCGGCGTCGCCGGCGGACGTCGCCGCGGACCGCGCCGCCGAGCTGGCAGCCAGCCTGGCGGCGGGCGGGGTGGAGCTCGGCCCGCGCTGGACCGGCCTCTCCCGGGAGCTGCGCTGCGGCGAGCGTGGCGGCTGGGCGCGCTTCGCGCTGCCGGCGGAGCTGCGGCAGGACCTCGGCGCCTTCGGGCTGCACCCCTCGCTGCTCGACGCGGCCACCGGCGTGGCGCGGGTGCTCGGCGACGCCGTCTACCTGCCGTTCGGCTGCCGGCGCATGCGGGTGCTGGCGCCTCTGCCGGCGGGCATCCGGAGCCGCTTCGAGCTGTGCGCCGCGGAAGGGGAGGCCGCCGCGAGCGGCGACCTGGTTTGCGACGTCGCCATCTTCGACGAGGCCGGCAGCCTGCTCGTCGAGGTGGCAGGCTACCGCCTGCGGCGGATCGCCGGCACACCGCGGCCGCTGCGGGAAACGGTCTCGCGAGCGGCCGCGCCAGGAACGGATGCGCCGGCGGCGGCGGCGGCCGAGGAGGACGGTTTCGGGATCACCCCCGCCGAGGGCGCCGAGGCGTTCCTGCGGGTGCTCTCCCTGCCGCGCGGCGAACCCTGCGTCCTGGTCTCGGTGCGCGACCTCGCGGCGCTGCGCGAGCGGTTCGGCCGGCGGCTCAGCCGCGAGCAGCTCGACCAGCACCTGCTGCAGCTGCGCGGCGCCGGGCCCGCCCATCCCCGCCCCAAGCTGCACACCGTCTACGAGGCGCCGCGCAGCGAGCTCGAGCAGCAGCTCACCCGGCTGTTCGCCGAGATGCTCGGCATCGACCGCGTGGGCATCCACGACAACTTCTTCGATCTCGGCGGCAACTCGCTGGTGGCCACCCAGCTGCTGTCGCGGCTGCGCGACGAGCTGGCGGTCGAAACGCCGCTGCGCACCCTGTTCGAGGCGCCGACCGCGGCGCAGCTGGCGCGGGCGCTGGTCGTCCATCAAGCCGAGAACGTCTCGCGCGACGACCTCGCGCAGGCGCTCGCCGAGCTGCGGCAGATGTCGCGCGAGGAGCTCCGCGCCCGCCTCGCCGGAGACGCCAATCCTTGATGGCGCACGCGGAGCCCCGGCGCCAGGGCATGGCCGGCTTCCTGCTCGTCTGGGCCGGCCAGGTGGTCTCGACCCTGGGCTCCAACCTGACCGGCTTCGCCCTGGCGGTCTGGGTCTACCAGCGCACGGGATCGGCCACCCGCTTCGCGCTCATCGCGTTCGCGACCATGGTGCCGGGCCTGCTGCTGACGCCGCTCGCCGGGGTGCTGGTGGACCGCTGGGACCGCCGTCACGCCCTGATCCTGAGCGACGCGGGGGCGGGGTGCGCGACGCTCGGCCTCGTGGTGCTGATCCGGCAGGGGCACCTCGAGATCTGGGAGATCTACCTGCTGATGGCGGCGGTCTCGGCCTTCGGCGCCCTGCGCTGGCCGGCCTTCTCGGCCGCCACCACGCTGATGGTGCCGTCCCGCCACCTGGGGCGCGCCAGCGGCATGACGCAGCTGGGCGAGGCGGCGGCCGAGCTGACCGCCCCGGCGCTCGCCGGCGTCCTTTTGGGCGTCGTCGGCCGCCAGGGCATCGTGCTCGTCGACTTCGTCACCTACCTGGCGGCGATCGGCACGCTGCTCCTGGTCCGGGTGCCGTCGCCGCCGGCCAGCGCCGCGGGCACGGCGGCGCGCGGCTCGCTGCTGCGCGAGGCGCGCTTCGGCTGGCTCTTCATCCGCCGTCGCCCCGGGCTGCTGGCCCTGCTCCTGGTGTTCGCGGCGACCGGCATCGGCCTCGGCATGGTGCAGGTGCTGCTCTCGCCGATGGTGCTCGCCTTCACCTCGGCGGCGGTCTTGGGACGCGTGCTCACCGGCGCCGGCTGCGGCATGGTCGCCGGCAGCCTGGTGATGAGCGCCTGGGGAGGCCCGCGCCGGCGGGTGGCGTGGATCCTCGGTCTGCTGGCGCTGCAGGGGACGGTCCTGCTGTTCGGCGGGTGGCGTCCCAGCGCGCCGCTGATCGCGCTGGCGGC
>DATKFK010000455.1:0-2717 GCA_035544375.1 Thermoanaerobaculia bacterium | reverse complement strand
CCACGTCCTCGGGCCCGACCTGGCGCCTTTGCCGGCCGGCGTCTGGGGGGAGCTGTGGGCGGGCGGGGACGGCCTGGCACGCGGCTACCTCGGGCAGCCCGGCTGGACGGCGGAGCGCTTCCTCCCCGACCCCAACGCCGGCGTCCTGGCGGCCCCCGGCGCCCGGCTCTACCGGACTGGCGACCGCGCCCGCTTCCTGCCCGACGGACGGATCGAGCTCGCCGGCCGCCTCGACGCCCAGGTCAAGGTGCGCGGTTTCCGCGTCGAGCCGGCCGAAGTGGAGAGGGTGCTCGCCCGCCACCCGCGGGTCGGCGCCGCCGCGGTCGCGATGCGCGACGACGGCTCCCCGGCGGGCAAGCGCCTGGTCGCCTACGTCGTCCCGCGCCCGGCGTCGAACGCGGCGGCGGACGCGGCGGCGCCCCGGGAAGGCATGGGGAGCGAGAGCGCCGCGTCCGCGACGATGCCCGGCGGAGCCACGGGCGAGAAAGCGTCCGGCGAAGCCGGGAGCGACATGATGCCCGGCGAAGCCCGGAGCGAGACGATGCCCGGCGAGGCGCGGCAGCGGGTCGAGCAGTGGCGCCAGCTCTACGACCAGACCTACGGCAAGGGGTTGGCGGCCGCCGCCGCGGGCGACGCCGGTTTCAACGTCCAGGGCTGGAACAGCAGCGAGACCGGCGAGCCGATTCCGGCGGCGGAGATGCGGGAGTGGCTGGAGGGGACGGTGGGCCGCCTGCTGCCGCTGCCCCGCCGCCGCGTCCTCGAGGTGGGCTGCGGGACCGGGCTCCTGCTCCTCCGCCTCGCCCCCGGGGCGGAGCGCTATCGCGGGACCGACTTCTCGGCGGCGGCCCTGGCGCAGCTTGGGGCGGAGGTGGGCCGCCGCGGCCTGGGGCAGGTCGAGCTGGCGCCGGCCGAGGCCGACGATTGGAGCGGCGTCCCGGCGGGCGAATACGACCTGGTGATCCTCAACTCGGTCGTCCAGTACTTCCCCGGCGCCGAGTACCTGGCGCGGGTGCTCGCGGGGGCCCTGGCGGCGCTCGCCCCCGGCGGCACGCTCTTCGTCGGCGACGTGCGCAGCCTCCCCCTGCTCGCAGCCTTTCACGCCTCGGTCGAGCTGGCACGCGCGGCCGGAAGCCTGCCGGCCGCCGAGCTGGCACGGCGGGTGCGGCGCCGCATCGCCGACGAGGAAGAGCTGCTCGTCGACCCCGCTCTCTTCCACGCCCTGGCCGCGCGCGCCCCGAGCGTTCGCGAGATCGAGATCCACCTGCGGCGGGGCCGCCACGCCAACGAGCTGACCCGCTTCCGCTACGACGCGATCCTGCGCACCGGCGAGCCGCCCGCGGCCGGAGCTGTGTCGCCGGCCTGCCTGCGCTGGCAGGACGACCGCCTGACGCTCGCGGAGCTCGAGCGCCGGCTGGCGGCGCCCGCCGGCTGCCCGTCTCCCTGCCCGGCCTCGCTTGCGGTCGCCGGCATCCCCAACGCTCGTCTCGCCGCTGCCGCCGCCGCCGTCGAGCTGCTGGCCGGCCCGGGCCCGGAGATGGAAACGGTCGCCGAGCTGCGCGCCGAGCTGCAGCGGCGTCTCGCCGGCCTCGACGTCGACCCGTCCACCCGGCCGGTGGACCCCGAGACGCTCTGGGAGCTGGCCGAACGGCTGGGCTACGAGGCGGTCCTCACCTGGTCGCGGGCAGGAGGCGCGGAGGCTCGGATGGACGCGCACTTCCGTCCCCGGGCAGCGGCTGCGGCGGCCGGCGCCCCTGCCCCACTGCCCGCAACCCAGGGGTCGGGAGAAGAGGGCGCCTCTTGCGACGCGAGCGCCCAGAGCGCCCGGAGCGCCGGGAGCGCCTGGGCCTCCTTGGCTGCCTGGACCAACGACCCGCTGCGCGCCGGGGCCGAGCGCCGGCTGATCCCGGAGCTGCGGCGGTTCCTCGACGCCGAGCTGCCCGACTACATGATGCCCGCCGCCTTCGTGCTCCTGGACGCGCTGCCGTTGACCCCAAACGGCAAGGTGGACCGGCGGGCGCTCCCGGCGCCCGAGGGGCCGGGCGAGCCGGCCGCCGGCTGGGTAGCCCCGGCGAGCCCCTTGGAAGAGCTGCTCGCCGCCACCGCCGCGGAGCTGCTCGGAACCGAGCGCGTGGGCCTGCGCGACAACTTCTTCGCCCTCGGCGGTCACTCCCTGCTCGCCACCCAGCTGGTGTCGCGCCTCGTTCAGGACCACGCGCTGCCGGTGACGCTGGAGATGGTCTTCGACGCCGCCGACCTGGGCGACCTCGCCGACCGCATCGTCGAGCGCGAGCCGGCGAGCGCCGGCGCCGGGCTGTCGCGCGCGGAGCGTGCCCAGCTCTTCGAGCAGGCGCGGCGGCGCCGGCAGCCGGTCGCGGCGGCGGCCGGACGCATCCCGCGGCGCGCCGCCGCGAGCGACCCGCCGCCGGCCTCCTTCGCCCAGGAGCGGCTCTGGTTCATGGACCGCCTGGCGCCCGGCAATCCGGCCTACAACATTCCCCTGGCGCTGCGCATCGCGGGCGCCGCGGCGCCGGCGCTCCTGGCGGCGGTGCTCGGCGAGGTGGTGCGCCGGCACGAGGCGCTACGCACCACCTTCCGCGAGCGCGACGGGCAGCCGATCCAGGTGATCGCGCCGCCGCCGCCGGGCGGCTGGAAGCTCCCGCTGGTCGAGCTCTCGGCGCTGCCGCCGGGCAGCCGCGGCGCCGCCGCCCTGCGCCTCG
>DATKFK010000454.1:0-9560 GCA_035544375.1 Thermoanaerobaculia bacterium | reverse complement strand
GGCGGCGGCGAACGTCGGCAACGGGTGGCGCATGGCAGTCCTCCGGAACGGGTGGCTACTTCTTGGCGATGAAGCGCAGGGCTGCCGAGTTCATGCAGTAGCGCAGGTGCGTGGGCGCCGGGCCGTCGTCGAAGACGTGGCCGAGGTGCGAGTCGCAGCGGGCGCACAGGACTTCGTTCCTGACCATGAACAGCGAACGGTCGGTTTCGGTGTGGACGCTGTGCTTGGGGTCCAGCGGTTGCCAGAAGCTGGGCCAGCCGGTGCCGGAATCGAACTTGGCGTCGGAGCTGAAGAGCGGGTTGCCGCAGGCGACGCAGACGTACCACCCGGCTGCCTTGTTGTGGTCGTAGGCGCCGGTGAAGGCGCGTTCGGTGCCCTTCTCGCGGGTGATGTAGAAGGCGTCGGGGGTCAGGATCTTGCGCCATTCGGCGTCGCTCTTGACGACGTGCGCGACGCCCGGGTCGAGCAGGGTGTTGCCGGGAATGTCGATGAGGGTCACGGCTGCTCCTTTCGCGGGTGGCTGCGAAGCTGCGAGGCGGTAGGCCGCGGGCACGGCGCCGGCGGCGCGGCCATCCGCGCCGGTCTCGGCGGCCAGCAGCGCCGCGACGCCGGCTCCCGCCAGCGCCAGGCCGGTCAGGATGAACAAGGCATTCTTCATGATGGTCCTTTCTTCTCCGCCGCCCTGCCGGCGCCTCTCCCGTCCCACCGTACCGCGGCGTTCCGGGCGCACCTGGCGGCGGCTCCAGACGAGTGTACGCTTCTCGCCGCGGCGTTGGACTTGGCGGTCCCGAACCGCTTCGCCGGCGCCATGGCCCTGCCCGCCTTAGTCACCGTCGCCGGCGCCATGGCCTCAGTCATCGGCGGCGACGGCGGCCCGGCCGGCAAGGCGCGCGAAGGGCGCGCGGAGTGGCTCGGGCGTTCGGCAGGGACGGCCGCTCTTGCCGTCGATCCAGACGTGCTCGGTGCGTCCCCGCGCCAGCAGGTCGTCGCCCCGGCGCACCTCGTAGGCGAAGTGGACGCCGCGGCTGGCCAGGCGATCGCCCCAGCAGACCACCTGCACCGTGTCGCCGTAGCGGGCCGGGCGGCTGTAGCGCACCTCGACGCCGGTGACCATCAGCAGGTAGCCGAGGCGCTCGATCTCGGCGTACTGGAAGCCCGACATGGCGCACAGGCGGGTGCGGGCAAGCTCGAACCAGACCACGTAGTTGGCATGGTGGACGACCCTCATCTGGTCGGTCTCGGCATAGCGGACCTCGATCTCGGTCACACAGCGAACCGGCTCGCTCATGGCCCTCCCCGCGGATCGACGGCATGGCGCAACACCGTCCACAGGATCTTATAGCCTGCCCGGACCGTGCCGCGCAGCGTGCCGGTGATCTTCGAGACGCCGACGCGGCGGCGGTACGAAACCGGCACCTCGGTCACCCGCAGCCCCCGGCGCAGGGCCTTCACCTGCATCTCGGCGGTCCACCCGAAGTCGGGGTCGGACATGCCGAGGATCTCGAGCGCCCGCCAGGTCACCGCGCGGAACGGCCCCAGGTCGGTGTAGCGATGGCCGTAGAAGAGGCGGATCAGGGCGCACGCCACCAGGTTGCCGGCCCGCGCCTGCGGCAGCAGGGCCCCCGGCTCGCGTTGTCCCAGGATCCGCGAGCCGATGACCAGGTCGGCCTCGCCGGCCAGCAGCGGCGCGACCAGCCGCGGCAGCTCCTCCGGATGGTCGGAATAGTCGGCGTCGACGAACACCACGACCGCCGGCGGCTGGTTGCGGCGCAGGTGGTCGAGTGCCGCCAGGCAGGCGCTGCCGTAGCCGCGCCGGTGCGCCGCCACGACCACAGCGCCGCCCAAGGCGGCCACCCGTGCGGTGCCGTCGGACGAGCCGTTGTCCGCCACCACCACCCGCCGCACCGGCGGGCGCGGCAGGTCCGCCAGCACCAGCGGCAGCGACCGCTCCTCGTCGAGGGCCGGGATCACCACGTCGATGGCCAGGGCAGGCGCCGCCGGATCGTCTCCAGCCCGGCCGCCCTGGTCTGTGGCGGCGCCATCGGGGCTCAGCTCGGCAGCGGGCATGGGTTCGACTTTCCCGGCCGCCGGATTTTATGCCATGCTCTGCGCCGCATTGCTGCTGCCTGCGAGGTGCATGATGAATCCCTATCGCTCATTGGCCCTTCCGGCGACGCTGCTGATCGCGGCAGCGGTTGTCGGAGCCGGGACGGCCGCGGGAGCCGCAGCGGTCGCCGGACCTGCTGGAACCCCGCCCGCGGCTGCGGCCTCCCGCCGCGTCGAGATCCCCGGACCGGAGGGCAAGCCGCTCCCGTACTCCATCGAGATCCCCGCCGACTGGCAGGTCCAGACGTCCGCCAAGGTGCCGGGCGTGTTCCTGGGGCCGCGCGCGGCCGGCGAGCTCGAGGACGACCCGCACCTGATCTACGTGCGGGTCAGCCCCGTCTCGATGCTCGATCCCGACGAGCAGGTGGCCAGCATCAAGGCGAAGGCCGCCACCGCCGACTGGTCGGCGCCCCTGGTCGAGGTGCGCGAGGTCGGCGGCGTGCGCGGCATGCTGGTGCGGATGGACAGCGGCACCGGCGAGCAGGCGCGCAGCACGCTGGTGCTCAAGATGCCGCTCGGCAAGGCCAGCGTCGATTTCATGACGTCGGCGCCGCGCGCCAAGTTCGATCGCCAGCTGCCCGCGTACCAGCGCGTGATCCTCTCGGTGCTGCCGGCGAAGTAGCTGCCACGATGCCCGTGCATGCCTACGAGGGGCGGTGGCCCGCCCTGGGCGCTCGCGTCTACCTGGCTCCCGACGCGCATCTGGTGGGCGACGTCGAGGTCGGCGAGGATGCCTCGTTCTGGTACCACACCGCGGCGCGCGGCGACGTCAACTGGATCCGCGTCGGAGCGCGCACCAACGTGCAGGACGGCGCCATCCTGCACGTCGCGCACCTGACTCATCCGCTGGTCATCGGCGCCGGCGTGGTGATCGGCCACCAGGCAGTGCTGCACGGCTGCACCGTCGAGGACGGCGCCCTGATCGGCATCGGCGCCCGCGTGCTCGACGGCGCGGTGGTCGAGGCCGGCGCGCAGGTCGGCGCCGGGGCGGTGGTGGCGCCGGGCCATCGGGTGACCGCCGGCCACCTGGCGCTGGGGGTGCCGGCGCGGGTGGTGCGTCCGCTCACCGCCGACGAGTCGCGGCGCATCGTCGAAACCTGCGCCCGCTACGTGGCGCTCAAAGAGCAGTACCGCCTGACGGAGGGCGGCGAGAGCGGCGGGCGCCGGGAGCTCGAGGAGGGAGGCAAGCCATGAAGCGCCGGGGAGCGGGCACGATCGGCAAGGCCGACGTCGGGCAGCGGGTGCGGCTCGAAGCCTGGGTGCAGCGGCGGCGCGACCATGGCGGCCTGGTGTTCTTCGACCTGCGGGACAGAAGCGGCCTGGTGCAGGTCGTGGTGCGCCCCGAGTCGCAGCCGCAAGCCGGGGCGGCGCTCGGCGCGGCGCGGGCGGAATGGGTGGTGGCGGTCGAGGGCGAGGTGGCGGAAAGGGCGCCCGAGAACCTCAACCCCGATCTCGCGACCGGCGCCGTCGAGGTGATCGCCGAGCGCGCCGCGGTGCTGTCGCGGTCGGAGCCGCTGCCGTTCGCGCTCGACGGCAAGACGGAGACCTCCGAGGAGACGCGGCTGCGCTACCGCTACCTCGACCTGCGGCGGCCGGAGCTGCTGGCCAACCTGCTGCTCCGCGACCGGGTCACCCTCGAGGTGCGCAACTACTTCCACCACCATGGCTTCGTCGACGTCGAGACGCCGATCCTGACGCGCTCGACGCCGGAGGGAGCGCGCGACTACCTGGTGCCGTCGCGGGTCCATCACGGCAGCTTCTATGCGCTGCCGCAGTCGCCGCAGCTCTTCAAGCAGCTGCTGATGGTGGGCGGCATCGAGCGCTACGTGCAGATCGCCCGCTGTTTCCGCGACGAGGACCTGCGCGCCGACCGCCAGCCGGAGTTCACGCAGATCGACCTCGAGATGTCGTTCCCCACCGAGGAGGACGTGATCGCCCTCGTCGAGGGATTGTTCGCGCGCATCTTCCCCTTGGGCGGCATCGAGCCGCCGCGGCCGTTCCCGCGCCTGACGTACGCCGAGGCGCTGGCCCGCTACGGCAGCGACCGCCCCGACCTGCGCTTCGGGCTCGAGATCCTGGACCTGTCGCGGCTCCTCGGCGGCAGCGGCTTCCGCGGCTTCCGCGAGGCGGTGGCGGCGGGCGGCGTGGTGCGCGGCTTCGCCCTGCCGGGGGCGGCGGGCGCCGCCGAGGCCAGCCGCAAGGACGTCGAGGGCTGGGCGGAGACCGCCCGGCGGCACGGCGCCGCCGGCGTGCTGACCCTGCGGCGCCGGGGCGGCGAGACGGCGTTCCAGGTCAAGAGCGCGCTGGCGCCCGGCGAGACGGCTGCCCTGGCCGAGGCGCTGGCGCTCGAGGACGGCGGGCTGGCGCTGCTCGCGGCGGGGCCGCCGGCTACGACCGCGGCGGCGCTGGGAGCGCTGCGCCAGGAGCTGGCGCGCCGCTACGGGCTGATCCCCGCCGGCAGTCACGCCTTCGTCTGGGTCACCGAGTTTCCGCTCTTCGAGTGGAACCCCGATGCCGGACGGTGGGACTCGATGCACCACCCCTTCACCACTCCCGACCCTCGCGACCTCGACCGCCTCGACGGCGATCCCGGTTCGGTGCGCGCCCGCGCCTACGACATCGTGCTCAACGGCACCGAGCTCGGCGGCGGCTCGATCCGCGTGCACGACCCGGAGCTGCAGGCCCGGCTCTTCGCGGTGCTCGGCATCGGCGCCGCCGAGGCCGAGGCGCGCTTCGGCTTCTTCCTCGAGGCGCTGCGCTACGGCGCGCCGCCGCACGGCGGCATCGCGCTGGGGCTCGACCGCATCGTCATGATGCTGGCGGGCGCGCCGTCGATCCGCGAGGTCATCGCCTTTCCCAAGACCGCCTCGGCCTCCGACCTGATGACCAGCGCGCCGTCGGCGGTCGACGAGCGGCAGCTGCGCGAGCTGGGCATCGCCATCGCGGGTGACTGAGATGCACCGGCGAATCGACGACCGGGCGGGACACTGACGAACTGTTGGTCGAGGCGAAGGGGAGGGGACGATAAGACGCGCCGTGGCCGAGGCTGAAATCGAGCGGCTGCGCCTGCGCCACCCCGGCGGCGAGACGGCGGTCTGGGCGGGCGCCGGGGCGCTTGCCGCGGCACGCTCCGAGCTGGCGCGCTGGGTCGCCGGCCGCACGCTGTTCGTGGTCAGCACCGAGCAGGTCCTGAAGCTGCACGGCGACCGGCTGGCGCCGCTGCGCGACGCGGCGGCGCACCTGCACCTGCTGCCGGCGCCGGAGGGCGAGGCGGCCAAGTCGCTCGCGGTCGCCGAGCGCCTGTGGAACCAGATGCTGCTGGCCGGCGGCAAGCGCGACAGCCGCCTGGTGGCGTTCGGCGGCGGCAGCGCCGGCGACCTGGGAGGCTTCGCCGCCGGGTGCTTCCTGCGCGGCATCGGCTTCGCGCAGCTGCCGACGACGCTGCTGGCGCAGGTCGACGCGGCGATCGGCGGCAAGACGGCGGTCGACCTGCCGGCCGGCAAGAACACCGTCGGGGTCTTCCTGCATCCCGACTGGGTGGTTTGCGAGACGGCGCTGCTGGCGACCCTGCCGCGCGCCGAGCTGCGCTCGGGCCTGGTCGAGGTGATCAAGATGGCGGCGCTGCTCGACCCGCCGCTGCTCGACGCCGTCGAGAACGGCCTCTCAGCGCTGCTGGCCGGCGACGCCGCCGCGCTGGCGCCGGTCGTCGCCGCGGCGATCGCCGCCAAGATCGCCGTCGTCGAGCGCGATCCCGACGAGCGCGGCGACCGGCGGCTGCTCAACTTCGGCCACACGCTGGCCCACGCCATCGAATCGGCGCAGGGCTACTCGGGGCTGCGTCACGGCGAAGCGGTGGCCTACGGCATGCTCTTCGCGCTGCGGCTGGCGCGGCGGCGGGGCCTGGCCGCCGGCGCCGCCCAGCGGCTCGCCGCCTTGCTCGGCAGGCTCGAGCTGCCGCCGCTGCCGGCGCTCGCGCCGGAGGACCTGGCGGCGCGCATGGCGCGCGACAAGAAGGCGCGCGAGCGCGGCCTGGTGTGGGTGCTGCCGGCGGCTCTCGGCCTGGGGCGCATGGTCGAGGGCATCGGCTGGAAGGAAATCGTCGGCGAGCTGGGCGCCTTCCTGCGCCAGCCATTTGCCGTGCTCTAGCTCGGAAGCAACTCCTGCGGTCCGGGGGTGCCGACGCGCTATAATCGCCAATCTGGCCACTCGATGACTAGCCGCCGCAAGCTCCTACGCCGCGTCAAGCTGCGCCATGTGCTGGTGGTCCTCGTCCTGCTGTCGAGCGGCGTGCCGTTGCTGATCAGCAGCGCGCTGCTGATCCCCAAGGCCAAGGAGGTGCTCGAGGACGCCGAGCGCGACTACCTGACGCGCAAGGCGCTGGCCCTGTCCCGGGAGATCGACACCTACCTGGCCAGCGTGCGCCGCCAGCTCACCCAGGTGGGCACCGGCCTGCTGCTGGCGCCCGGCGCCGCCGACATTGCCGCCCGCCTGCACGAGCCCTGGGTGGCCGGCTACCTGCAGAGCTTCGCCGCCGGCAGCCCGGACCTGCGGGCGCTGTACGTGCTCGACCTCCAGGGGGAAGGGCCGCGGCGCGGGCCCGGCCGGCTCCCCGCCGATGCCGAGGCGGCGATGGACGCGGTGTTCGAGCAGGCCCGCGCGGCGGGCGTGCCCGCCTACCGCCTGATCAACACGGGGCCGCGCGCCGTGCCCAACCTGGCGCTGGCGGTGCCGGTCGCGGCCGGGGGCATCCCGCAGCCCGCCCTGGCCGGTGCGGCCGGCCCGCCGCCGCGGCTGGTGGTCGAGGCGCTGCTGGTTTTCAAGCCGCTCGAGGCGGTGTTCCAGGGCGAGGTCCGCAAGGAGGTGGGGGTCTTCCTGCTCGACCGCCGCGGCCAGATCCTGTGGTCGGACTCCGACCCGGGCATGGCGCGGGCGCTGGTGCGCTCCGAGCTGGTGCGGCTGTTCGTCAAACGGCCGATGAGTCTCACCCGCGAGTACGAGTTCTCGTCGCCGCGCGGACGGCAAGAGGTGCTGGCGCAGGTCAGCGCCATCGGCGAGACCAGCTGGGGAGTGGTGGTGCAGAAGCCGCTGTCGTCGGCCTACGCGGTGGTCGACCAGATGGTGCTGCGCACCGTCCTGGCGACGTTGCCGCTGATGGTGCTGTCGGCGTGCTTCGCCTTCCTGGCGGCGCGCTGGGTCGGGCGCCCCATCCAGCGCCTTACCGAGACCACCCACGAGATCGCCGCCGGCAGCTTCGGCGGCCGGGTGGAGATGAAGGGACTGTCGTTCGAGCTCGCCGATCTGGCCGAGGACTTCAACCGCATGAGCGGCCACGTCCAAAGCTACGTGCAGCAGCTGCGCGAGGCGGCGCAGGTCAACCGCGACCTGTTCATCGGCTCGCTGCGCGCCTTCGCGGCGGCGATCGACGCCAAGGACCCCTACACCCGCGGCCATTCGGAACGGGTGGCGGCGGTCAGCCGGGTGATCGCGCGCCATCTCCTGCTTCCCGAGGACGTGCAGCACAAGATCTGGATCGGAGCGCTGCTGCACGACGTCGGCAAGATCGGCGTCGAGGACACCATCCTGCGCAAGGAAACCGAGCTGACGGTCGAAGAGTACCAGCAGATGAAGATGCACACCGTGATCGGCGCCGAGATCATGCAGCCGATCGAGCAGCTGCGGGAGATGATCCCGGCGATCCACTGGCACCACGAGGCATGGAACGGGCGCGGCTACCCGGACTCGCTGCGCGGCGAGCAGATCCCGCTGTTCGCGCGCATCGTGGCGGTGGCCGACACCTTCGACGCCATCACCACCAACCGGCCGTACCAGCAGGCCGGCAACCTGCAGTCCGCCGTCGACACCATCACCAGGCTGACCGGCAGCCGCTTCGACGCCAAGGTGGTGTCCGCCTTCCTGAGCGCGGTGCAGGCGGGCGAGGTCCGGCCGATGGTGCCGCGCGAAGGGCGGATCACCCTGCCCGAGATCGAGGCGCGCACGGCCCGGCGCCGGTGACGCCCTGGCGGGACACTGAGGCCGAGCATGTTCCAGTACGTCCTGGCCAATCTGCTGGCCGCCAACGTGGACTGCCTGGGGGTGCTGTTCTTGGACGGCACCGGCGAGACCGTCGACATGGCATGCGCCGGCCTCAGCCCCTACGAGATGCGGGTGCTCGGCGCCTACCTGGGGATCTACCTGCGGCAGCTGGACAAGATGCTGGCCGGGAACCATCTCGGCAAGCCGATGCTGGTGCACATCGAGGAGAGCGCGGCGCACGTCTTTGCCCTGCCGCTGCCCGACGGCTACTACCTGGCGATGGTGCAGCGCCAGCCGGCGCTGGTGGCGCGGTCGCGCGCCAGCCTGGAGGAGGCGGTGCGCCAGCTCGAGCGCGAGCTGTTCGCCGGCGGTTATCATGACGCCCATGGCTCTTGACGGTCCTGACGGCCCTGGCGTTCCTGCCGCCCCTGGCGGCCCTGGCGGCGGCGATCCGGGGCAGCGGCGCGAAGCGCTCGCCATCGCGCCGGAGGCGCGCCTGCCCGAGGAGCCCGAGCGCGCCGGCCTGTGGCAGAAGCTGCGGCGCGGTCTCACCATGACGCACACCGAGCTCATCGAGAAGATGGGCGCCGCCTTCCAGGGGCGCGTGACGCTCGACGACGCCACGCTCGAGTATCTCGAGGAGATCCTGATCGCTGCCGACCTCGGGGTGGACACCTCGCTGGCGCTGGTCGAGAGGGTCCGCAACAACGCCACCCGCGACCAGGCGTCCAGCCCGGGGCGGTTGCGCAAGCTGCTGGCCGACGAGATGGCAGGCCTGCTCGAGGAGCTGCCCGCGAGGCCCGCCGGGGGACGGCCGCGGCTCGCGCCCAAGGCGGCGGCCGGCGCCGGGGGACGGCCGCGGCTCACCCTCGTGGTCGGCGTCAACGGCGTCGGCAAGACGACCTCGATCGCCAAGCTTGCGCGCCTCGCCCAGCTCCAGGGGCGGCGGGTGATGCTCGCCGCCGGCGACACCTTCCGCGCCGCGGCCATCGAGCAGCTGTCGCTGTGGGGCCAACGGCTGGGCGTCGACGTCATCCGCCAGCCGTTCGGCGCCGACCCGGCGGCGGTGGCGTTCGACGCCATCCGGGCCGGGCGGGCGCGCCAGATCGACGAGCTGCTCGTGGACACCGCCGGCCGGCTGCACACCAAGGACCACCTGATGGCGGAGCTGGGGAAGGTGCGCCGGGTGATCGACCGCGAGGCCGCCGACTGGGAGCGGCGGACCCTCCTGGTGCTCGACGCCACCACCGGACAGAATGCGCTGGCGCAGGCGCGGACCTTCAGCCAGGTGGTGCCGGTGGACGGGGTGCTGCTGGCCAAGCTCGACGGCACCGCCAAGGGCGGCATGGCGGTGGCGGTGTCCCGCGAGCTCGGCCTGCCGGTCCTCTATCTCGGCGTCGGCGAGGCCGCCGACGACCTGG
>DATKFK010000453.1:0-2477 GCA_035544375.1 Thermoanaerobaculia bacterium | reverse complement strand
CGGGCATAAGCCAGCTTGCCGGCCTGGCCGGCGTAGGCGGTTTTCATGACGTAGGCGCCGGGCCCGCTGACCCCCAGCCGCTCGGCGGTGGACTGCGGCGAGCCGGCGTCGTGCCGAAGCGCCTTCAAGAGGCGCCGCATGCCCCAGCCCTTGGCGCTGTCGCCGAAGAACACCGGGCAGATCAGCCCCTCGTTCAGCTCGCGCACCAGGTCGGCGAACACCAGCTCCTGCTCGGGGGTGACGTCGGAGACCAGCTGCTCCAGCAGCTCGTCGTCGAAGTCGGCCAGCTGCTCCAGCATGTGGAAGCGGGCGTCCTTCTCCTCGGCCTCGTTGTCGCCGAGCGACGGCAGCTGCTCGGACGGCGCGTTC
Organism: Thermoanaerobaculia bacterium; assembly: GCA_035544375.1. Lineage (GTDB taxonomy): Bacteria > Acidobacteriota > Thermoanaerobaculia > Multivoradales > UBA5704 > JASLEW01. Next base: position 2,108 of record DATKFK010000453.1, on the reverse strand, counting down.
TCGCGGTAGGCGAAGGCGCGCTCCAGCGCCAGGTCGATGTAGCCCGAGACGTGCTCGCCCTCCCAGATCGGGATCTGGCGCGCCACGACCGGGCGCTCGCTGACCGACGAAAGCGCTTCCAGGAGCTGTGGCAGCGGCTCGCGGTCCTGGTCGATGCGGTTGACGAAGATCAGGTGTGGGATGCCGAGCCGCTCCAGCTCCTTCAGGATCGGCTGCAGCAGGATGGCCTTGGCCGAGTCCGGCGCGGCCACCACCACGGCCAGGTCCACCGCGGGCAGGGCGAAGTCGGCCTCGCCGGCGCAGTCGACCGCCCCGGGCGTGTCGACGATCGCGTAGGCGTCGTCCATGTAGTCGAAGCTGGCGATGTTGAGCTCGACCGAGTGCCCGCGGGCCTTGGCCTCGGGGCTGGAGTCGCCGACCCCGCCGCGGATGGTCTTGGCCCCGGCCGCCTGCAGCAGGGCCTCCATCAGGTTGGTTTTGCCGGTCCCGGTCGGCCCTACCAGGGCGACAGCGCGAACGAGACCGGGTGAATGGGCTCCCATGCGACCTCCTGAGCTTGGCGGCCCGAGGGGACGTTCGGCCGGGCCGGACCCCGAATGCAATACCCGCGGCGCGCTCACCGCAAGTCGTTTGACCACTGAGGCTCGTTCAGAGGGCTAGTTCGGGGGCGGCGTTGCCGGTCCGTTCGCCGTCGCGGACGCCGCATCGATCGCCGCGAACTCGTCGTCGGTGAGCCGCCACGAGAGCGCCTCGACGTTCTGTTTGGCGTGCGCGGCCTTCGACGCGCCGGGGATCGGGATGATGTGCGGATCGCGGGCCAGCAGCCAGTTCAGCGCCACCTGGGCGACGCTGGCCTGGTGGGCCTGCGCCACCTCCGCCAGCGTGCGCCGCAGCACCGCGGCGCGGTCCGGCGCGCCATCGCCAGTGCCGGCCGGCGCGGCGAGGCGCCCGGAGGCGAGCGGGAAATAGGCGACCAACGCGACGTCCAGCTCCTTGCAGGCGTCGAGCACGCCGTTGGTCTCGGCCTTGCGGTTCAGGAGGCTGTAGCTGACCTCGTTGGCCGCCAGCTTGATGTTGGAGCGCGCCAGGATGTCGGCGATGCGCCGCATCTGGTCGCCGTTGAAGTTGCTCACGCCCACGGCCTTCGCCTTGCCGCTCTTGGCGGCCTCGGCGAGTCCCTCGGCAAAGGTCTCCATCGGCGTGAACGGGAACGGGAAGTGGACGTAGTAGAGCTCGAGGCTGGCCAGCCCCAGGCGGGCCAGCGAGGCGTCGAGCGCGCCCATCAGCTGGCGCGGCGTCACACGGGCGATGAAGGGCGCGAACTTGCTGGCCACCTTCACCGGCCGGCCGTCCTTACGGATGCAATCGCCGATCAGCCGCTCCGACTTGCCGAAGCTGTAGACCTCGGCCGTGTCGACGAAGTCCACGCCGCCATCGAGCAGCGCCTTGTAGGTCTCGAGCACGGCGTCGTCGTTCGAGCCTTGCCGCCAGCGGTTGGTGCCGACGCCCAGCGCCGACACCGCGTCGCCGCCCTGCCCCAAGCTTCGCTGGGGCGTGGTCTGCACGGAAACGACCTCGCTCGTCGCCATCAGGGGCCTCCGACGGTGCTTGAGGAACGCGTACCGCAACTTAGATAGGGTGACGCCGCGCGGCTCAAGCCTCAGCGCAGCGGACGATCGGCCGATGGGGGATCGTCTAACTGGTAGGACGCTTGGCTCTGAACCATGAAATGCAGGATCGTAGCCTGCTCCCCCAGCCGGCCCGACGTTCGGCCCGGCAGCAGCGCGCCGTAGGCCGCGCCAGCTAGACGGCGCCGTCGGCCGCAGCCAGTCCGGCATCGAGCGGGGCGTGGATCTCGCAGACGACGCCGGTCGGCGGATAGCCGATCCGCACCACCCCGCCGAGTTCGGCCGCCAGCGCCCGCTCGATCATTCGCGAGCCGAATCCGCGCCGCCCCGGTGGCTGCACCGTCGGGCCGCCCGCCTCTTCCCATCTGAGCCGCAGCGCGAGCGGCTGGGACTCCACCTGCCAGCTGATCTCGACTCGGCCGCCGTGGTTGGAAAGCGCGCCGTACTTGGTGGCGTTGGCGCCCAGCTCGTGCAGCGCCA
>DATKFK010000452.1:0-2286 GCA_035544375.1 Thermoanaerobaculia bacterium | reverse complement strand
AGCCAGGCCCGTACTCCGAGCTCGAGAGCCAGCTCGCCGCCTTCGATCGGCAGTACCTCGGCGCGCTCGAGCCGGGGGAGACGGCGGCCGTCCGGCGAGCCTGAATCGGCCGCCGCGCTCTACGCCGTCCTCGACCTGCCTGCCGGCCGCCCGCGTCCGGCCGTCGCCGCACGGGAAACTCCGCGCCGCCCGGCCCGTATCTCATGCAGGTATCCCGCAGCTCCCGCCGAGGCGGCCGCCGCCATGAACGCCCTGGCGGCCCGCCTGCGCCAGCTGTACCCCCGCGCCAACGAGGGCATCAGCCTGAGCCTGCTGCCCGAATCCCAGGCCCGCATCTACCCGCCGATGCGCGGCGGCATGGTCGCGCTGTCGGCCCTGCTGCAGGCGGTCGTCGGCCTGGTCCTGGCGGTGGCCTGCGCCAATGTCGCCGGGCTGTTCCTGGCGCGCGGCGCGGCGCGGCGGCGCGAGATCGGCATCCGGCTGGCGCTCGGCGCCCGCACCGCGCGGCTGGTCCGCATGCTGGTGAGCGAGAGCCTGCTGCTCGGGCTGGCCGGCGGCGCCGTGGGGCTCGTGCTGGCATTCTGGGCGAGCCGCGCGCTCAGCGCCTTCAGCCTGCCGGCGCAGGTGCCCATCTCCTTCCAGGTCGAGGTTGACTCGCGGGTGCTGCTCGTCACCCTGGGCGTGGCGCTCTTGACCGGCGTCCTCTTCGGCCTCGTCCCCGCCCTGCAGATCGCCCGGCCCCGGCTGGCGATGGCGATGCGCGAGGGGGGCGCGGACCCGGGGCCGCGCCGGATGCGGCTGCGCGGCGCCCTGGTCGTCACCCAGATCGCCGCCACCTTCGTGTTGCTCGTCGGCGCCGGCCTCTTCTTCCGCAGCCTGGCGAAGACCCGGCACGCCGACCTCGGCTTCCGGACCGAGGGTCTGATCGTCGCCTCCATGAACCTCGGCTATGCCGGCTACGGCGAGGCAGCCGGCCAGCGCTTCTTCGAGCGGCTCGAATCGCGGCTGCGAGAGCTGCCCGGGGTGCGGTCGGTCAGCCTCGCGACGCGGCTGCCCTTCAGCGTGATGATGGCCACGACCGATGCGGCCCCCGAGGGCTACGTGCCGCGGCGTCCGGGCGAAGGCGCGCCCGAGATCGCCGTCAACTGGGTCGCTCCCGACTACTTCAGGACAATGGAGGCCGCGCTGCTTGCCGGCAGGGAGTTCACCGCCGCGGACCTGCCGCGGAAGCTGCCGGTGGTGGTGGTCAACGAGGCGTTGGTGCGGCGGTACTTCGCCGGGCAGCCGGCGGCGGCGCTGGGCAAGCGGCTGGTGGTGGGAGGGGAGCCGCACGTCATCGTCGGGGTGGCGCGCGACGCCAAGCAGCTGAGCCTGGCGGCGGCCCAGGACCCGTACATCTACCTGGACCTCTACCAGCACTACCGGCCGGCGGTGTCGATCCACCTCCGCGCCGGCGGCGACCCGGCGGCGCTCGCGGCGGCGTTACGGCGCGAGGTGCGATCGCTCGACCCCAAGGTGGAGCTCTTCGACGTCAAGCCGATCAGCCGCCAGCTCGAGCTGCCGCTGCTGCCGCAGCGCATGGCCGTGGGCGCCCTGGCGGCCATGGGCACGCTGGCCCTGGTGCTGGCGCTGGTGGGGCTGTACGCGGCCACGGCCTACGCGCTATCGCGGCGGACCCGCGAGATCGGCATCCGCATCGCGCTCGGCGCCGGCCACCGCCAGCTGCTCGCGGTGGTGCTGCGCGACGGCATGGCGCAATGCCTTGCCGGCGTCGCCATCGGCCTCCTGGCAGCCCTGGGCATTGCGCGCTTTGCAGCCAGCCTGCTCTACGAGGTCAGCCCCGCCGACCCGGCGATCCTCGCGATCACGGCGGCCGTGGTGACCTGCCTGGCGCTGGCGGCCAACCTGGTGCCGGCGCTGGCGGCCATTCAGCTCGATCCCAGGCAGGCCCTGAGCGCCGATTGAGGCGGGCGGGCGGCGATCTGGCGGTGGCGGCATGGCGGCCTGGCGGGCTGGAACGCAATTTCGGGCGAAAGTCGTCCGGCATGTCGATTTCGCGTGGCCTCGTTCGACGTGTTGCTAGAGTCGGCGGCGAAGGCGGCCGCGACCGCCTGACCGGCCGGCTCCCAACTCGAGACCCCAGGAGAGAGACGACATGCGATTCATGGTACTGGTCAAGGCCAACAAGGACAGCGAAGCGGGAGTCATGCCGAGCACGGAGCTGCTCGCCGCCATGACGAAGTACAACGAGGAGCTGGTGAAGGCCGGCGTGATGCTTGCCGGCGA
>DATKFK010000451.1:0-5274 GCA_035544375.1 Thermoanaerobaculia bacterium | reverse complement strand
GACCACCGACGGCGGCAAGACCTGGAAGCGGACCCTCTACGTCAACCCGGGCACCGGCTGCTCGGACCTGGCGATGGATCCCCAGGAGCCGCGCATCCTCTATGCCGGCATGTGGCAGTTCCGCCGCTACCCCTGGGCCTTCAGCTCGGGCGGACCGGGCAGCGGCCTGTACAAGAGCACCGACGGCGGCGAGACCTGGAGGCCGCTGACCCGGGGCCTGCCCGCCGGACAGAAGGGGCGCATCGCCGTCGCCATCGCGCCGTCGCGCTCCGCCGTCGTCTACGCCCTGGTCGAGAGCCGCAACACCGCGCTCTACCGCTCGGACGACACCGGCGAGAGCTGGACGGAGGTCAACTCCGCCTTCAACGTCCAGGTGCGCCCCTTCTACTTCGCGCGCATCGTCGTCGACCCCGCCGACTTCAACACCATCTACAAGCCCGGCCTGTTCCTGACCGTGAGCACCGACGGCGGCAAGACCTTCGGCTCGCCGTTCAGCGGCAACGGCGTCGCCAACGGCCCGCACAGCGACCATCACGCGCTGTGGATCAACCCGAAGGACCCGCACCAGATGCTGCTCGGCACCGACGGCGGCGTCTACCTGTCGAGCGACCGGGCGCACACCTGGCGCTACTTGAAGGCGCTGCCGGTGGCGCAGTTCTACGAGGTGAGCTTCGACATGGCGCAGCCCTACCACGTCTACGGCGGGCTGCAGGACAACGGCTCCTGGACGGCGCCGTCGCGCGGCATCGACGGCGTGGTGACCAACCAGGATTGGCGCAACATCGGCGGCGGCGACGGCTTCTACGCGGTGAGCGACCCGGCGGACCCCGACGTGGTCTACGTCGAGTTCCAGGGCGGGCACGTCTCGCGGATGTCGCTCAAGACCGGGGTGAGCAAGGACATCCAGCCGCTTCCCGGCACCGGCGACCCCGAGCTGCGCTACAACTGGAACACGCCGATCGCCTTGAGCCCGACGCGGCCCGGCACGGTCTACGTCGGCAGCCAGTTCCTCTTCCGCTCGCGCGACCGCGGGGAGTCCTGGGAGCGCATCTCGCCCGACCTCACCACCAACGATCCACGCAAGCAGCAGCAGGGCACGTCGGGCGGGCTGACGATCGACAACTCGAGCGCGGAGAAGTACACCACCATCTTCGCCGTCGCCGAGTCGCCCCAGGACGCCAACGTGATCTGGGCGGGGACCGACGACGGCAACCTGCAGCTGACCCGCGACGGCGGCGCCACCTGGACCAACGTCGGGCGCGCCATCCCGGGGCTGCCGGCCGGCACCTGGGTGTCGAAGATCGAAGCCGGCCACAGCGACACGGCGACCGCCTTCGTCACTTTCGACAACCATCACAACGGCGACATGAAGACCTATGTCTACAAGACCGTGGACTTCGGCAAGAGCTGGCAGTCGCTCGCCGGCACCGGCGCCGCCGGCTTCGCGCACGTGGTGCGCGAGGACCTCGAGAACCCCGACCTGCTGTTCCTGGGCACCGAGCTTGGCCTCTTCATCTCGCTCGACGGCGGCGGCCACTGGGCGCGCTTCAGCGGCAACCTGCCGCCGGTCTCGGTCTGGGACGTGGCGATCCATCCTCGCGACAAGGACCTGATCATCGCCACTCACGGCCGCGGCATCTACATCCTCGACGACATCACGCCGTTGCGCCGGCTGACCCGCGAGGCCCTGGCCGCCGACGTCGCCATGCTGCCGTCGAAGCCGTCGGTCATGCCGCTGCCGGTCTTCGTGCAGGAGTTCCCGGGAGACGACGAGTACGCCGGCCCCAACCCGGAGGAGGCGGCCTCGATCTGCTACTACCTGAAGAAGCGGCACATCATGGGCGAGCTGAAGGTCGAGGTCTACGACTCCTCGGGCAAGCTCGTCTCGAGCCTCCCGGGCGGCAAGCGCCGCGGCATCAACCGGGTCGCCTGGCCGATGCGGCTGCCCGGCCCCAAGCTGCCGCCGGCCAACTCCCTGGTCGTCGATCAGCCGGCGGCCTTCTTCGGGCCGCGGGTGCTGCCGGGGACCTACACGGTGAAGGTGATCAAGGGCGATCAGACCTATACCAGCGAGGTGCGGCTGGTGCCCGACCCGCGATCGGGGGCTTCCGACGAGGACCGGGCGCTGCAGAACCAGACCGTGATGAAGCTCTACGGCATGCTGGCGGACCTCACCTATACCGCTGACGCGGTGGTGGACGTGCGCGACCAGGCGCGGCAGCGCGCCGCCGCCCTCGACTCCGGCTCCGCCGTGCGGCGCCAGCTGGGGCAGCTCGCCGATCGGCTCGATGCCCTGCACCAGCAGCTGGTGGCGACCAAGGAGGGCGGTTGGCTCTCCGGCGAGGAGGAGCTGCGCGAGAAGCTGGCCGGTCTCTACGGCGCGGTCAACGGCTACGAGGGGCGGCCGACGCGCTCGCAGCTCGACGACGTGAAGGTCCTCGCCGCGCGGCTCGACGACCTGTCCGGCCGCGTCGCCGCGGTCGAGAGGGCAGACCTCGCCCAGGTCAACCGCGCGCTGGCGGCGGCGAAACGCCAGCCGATCGTGGTGATGGACCGGAAAGCCTGGGAGAGCAAGCAGGAGAAGGCCGGCGGCGGCCCGGCCGGCGGTCCGGCTGCCAGGACGGATCGAAGGATCTACGAAGCGATGCCGTGGGGGCTCGGCCGCCTGATGGCCAGGGCGCTTCAGGCCCGGCAGGAAGGCGACTGAGCGCCGCCTTTCCGCCTGCCGGCGGCCTGCCGCCAGGAGGCGGAAGCGAGGAGCGGGCCAGCTTGAAAGGATGACCCGCAAAGAAAAGGGGGACTGCCCAGACGGGAGTCCCCCTTTTACTCTTTTGACTCTTTGCTGGCGGCTGTTCGATCCGAGATCAGGCCAGGCCCTGACGGCGCTCCTCGGCCAGCTTGCGCAGGATCTTCTTGCGGGCCTGCACGGCCTTGCGCTTGCGCTTGACTGAAGGCTTCTCGAAGTGCTGCCGCTTCCTCAGCTCGGTCAAAATCCCTGACTTCTCGACCTTGCGTTTGAACCGGCGCAGCGCGTTTTCGAAGCTCTCCTCCTCACGCACGTGCACAACGGGCATTGCGGAATCACCTCTCTTCTCCACCAGATTTACGAGGTGCCCCAATAGGGACACCGGAACGGAAATTTTCGCCCAAGGGCCGGCGAAAGTCAAGGCGAAAGCCGCGCGAAGGCCACCTGAGGCGCGCTACCGAGGAGCGGTGTCCGGGCGACCTAGGGTGCCGTGTCCGGGGCGGTCTCGGGTGCCGTGTCCGGGGCGGTTTCGGGTGGTGGAGCGCGGTGGGGCGGCGCCGGCACCACGACCGGGGCCGGTGGGCCGGCGACCGGCGCGGGCAGCGCGTTCCAGTCGCAGAGGAAGACGGTCAGCTTGCCGTCGCGCTTCTCGAACCAGACAGCGGCCGCCGCGCCGGCCGCGTTCTTGGGGTAGAACCAGCCGACCACGCCCTTGTCGGTATAGGCGCGGACGTCGTGGGTATTCGGCGGTCCTAGGGCGGCGCGGATCTCCTCGGGGGTCATGCCCGGGGCGGCACGCGAGAAGCGGCTCGCGGCGATGAAGCGCGCGGCCTCGGCGCGTTGCAGCTCCTCCCGCAGCTGTGGGTTCTGTGGATCGGCAGCCAGCGCCGCCTCGTAAATCTCGCAGGCGCGCCGGTAGTCGCCGGCGCGGGCGATGAACTCGTGCGCCACGACGATCTCCTCGTCGCTCTTCATGCGGATGGCGGCCAGCTGCCGCGCCGAGAGCGGCGTCCCTTCGATGGGCGGGTTGGCATTGATGTAGGCGACGAGGCGGCGCCCAAGCTGCTGGGCCAGGGCATCGACCTCGCGGGCCAGCCGGTCGCGGGGCGAGAGGTCGGCGGCGGCACCGGCTGGCGGTGCCGGCTGTGGCGCCGCGGGTTCGCCGAGCGCCGCGAGCTGGCCGCGGCGGGCGTCGAGCTGGCGCTTGGCCGCCACCAGCCACGCCCATTCGGCCTCGGCGCCCACGCGGGTCTGCCGGTCAGGCTCGACCTGGCCGCCGCAGCCGGCGGCCGCCAGCGCGCCGAGGCCGGCAACCGGCCCTGCCCAGAGGTACGAAAGAGGGAGCCGCGCCGCCGAGCCGAGGGTCGCTGCCAGCGCCGCCGCCAGCAGGGCCGCCGGCGAGCGCCGCGCCAGGTGCTGCCGCCAGCGCACCAGCAGGGCCATCAGCGAGCGCCGCGCCAGGTGCCGGTGTGCCGGCCACCGCCTGGTTGCGAGGTCGCCGTCCTTGGGAAGCTCCGAACCCGCCGGGGCGCCAGGCACTTCAGGTGCCGGCGGTGCGAAAGTCTGACTGCGTTGCCACATACCGCGAAGAGCGCGAAGCTAGCACAGCGCCGCGAGCCGCGACAAGCTGGGAAGTTGGCTGGTTGGCTGGTGGTGCTCCATTCTCGAGTTGCTGGCGCCTCTGCCCCGCGGCCCCGCTGTCCCTTGTCCCGCCTGAAGTCCGCATCTCAAGGTGGGGAGCTCGGCCATCAACCGCACCGGCCTCGAGCCAAGCGCCCGCCTGACCTCGGCCGACAAGCTCGTCCGCGAGGGTCAACAGAAGGAGAAGACCATGAAGAGAACACCCAAGAAGTTGACGCTGAATCGCGACACGGTGCGCAACCTGTCCGCTCCGGAGATGCTGGGAGCAGCGGCGGGGAATGTGGGCACGATCCGTGAGTGCAGCGTCTACCTGACCTGCGTCTGCACCCAGAGCTGCGGCGGCACCTGCTACCCCGCCGGGACCTGCTTCTTCTGCTAGGTGCACTGCGTCGCGACGCAGTGCACTTGCCCTGACGCCGGATGGCGGCATACCCCGCGCCGCCATCCTCGGCGCCTCTCCAGCAGCCTGCTAGATTCTTGAGCGACTTCTGAACCGCCTTGCGGCTCTCCCGCCGAGGGTCCGAGCCCTGCGGGACGGAGCCATTCCTCGGCAGTCGCGGGCGGCCTTCGGCATGCCGTGGGCAGGCCGCGCGGCCAGGCTGGCGGCAGGCTGCGGTCGCCAGGGCTAAGCCTTGATCTGACAGGGCTTTTGCGTCTCCTTTGCCTTGACACGGCGGCACCGCTACAGAATAATCAACTGCCTTTGGAGCCCTTCGAAACACGGCAGGACTGAGCCCGACGGCCGACGGCAATATCCCCTGGCCCCAGAACGGCCCCGCGAGCCGGCGAGTATCGGCGGAGAACCCAGGATGTCCTTGGCAGAAAAAGTCGAGCAATTGAACCGAGAGATCAGCGGGTCGTTCGATCGGGCCTTCTCCTCTTTGCGC
>DATKFK010000450.1:0-2128 GCA_035544375.1 Thermoanaerobaculia bacterium | reverse complement strand
GCGGCCTCGGTCGACCTCGGCGTCGGACCGGGCGGGGCCGCCCCCGCAGCGTCGAACACCAAGGGCAAAGGCTCGGGCGGAGGCGCCGCCGGTTCCGGCTCGACGGCGGTCGGAGGCTCCGGGGGCTCCTATTGTGGCCTGGGCGGCCCCGGCGGAGGGCAGACCGGGGCGGGCATGGCGTACGGCAGCGCCGACATTCGGCCGCTCGTCGGTGGGTCGGCGGGCGGAGGCGGGGCGGTGGGGAGCGGCGCCGGGGGCGGTGCTATTCAAATCACCGCCGCGGGTACGCTGATCTTGAACTCAGGGTGCACGATCACGGCGGGCGGTCAGGGGGGACCCATCGGTGGGCTTGCTACAGGTCAGAATGCGGGAGGCGGGGGCAGCGGAGGATCCATCCTGGTCGAGGCGAGCAGCGTGATGCTGGCCGGTCTCCTTGCGGCCAACGGCGGAGGCGGTGGTGGCGACTACTCCGGCAAGGGCGGGGCGAACGCAACGCCCAACGCGATGCCTGCACCCGGAGGCGCTGGCGGGGCCGACGATGCCGCGGGTGGCGCGGGCGCGGCGGCAAGCGCGACGGACGGCTCGCCTGGTGAAAGCCGCGCGGGCTTGAACTCCGGCGGCGGCGGTGGCGGTACTGGACGCATTCGAATCAACTCGATGAGCGGTACCGCCAGCGTGAGTGGTGTCCTATCGCCGAGCGCCTCGACCTCTTGCGTCGCACAAGGTCCGTTGCGGACCATCGCCGAAGGTCCGTGAACCGCCTCGGAACACCCTCCGCGTAAGACAAACCATTCAGCCAGGAGACTGCACGACATGAAGGACGTCGCCGTCGTCGCATACTGTCGGACCGGCATCGCCAAGGCGCAGCGGGGGGCCCTCAATCAGACCCACGGCATACCGATGACGTCTCATGTCCTGCGCCATGCCGTGAAGCGCGCCGGGATCGACTCTGCCGAGGTGGAGGACGTCGTCGTCGGGTGCGGGCTTCCCGAGGGTGCGACCGGCCACAACATCGCTCGCAACGCCGCGCTCGAGGCGGGCTTCGGCGAGAGCGTGCCAGGCATGACGATAAATCGGTACTGCGGCTCGGGGTTGAGCGCCGCCTCGATCGTGGCGAACCGGATTGCCGCAGGCGAGGCCACGATCGCCATCGCCGCGGGCGTCGAGAGCATCAGCCTCGTCCAGTACAGCCTCAATCTGAACGGCTTTTTCTACGAGCCACTGCAGCAGCGCATGCCCGCGGTGTGGTGGACGATGAACCAGACGGCCGACTTCGTGGCGAAGAAGTACGGCATTGCCCGCGAGGCGCAGGACGCGTACGTCGTCCAGAGCCAGCAGCGCGTCGCCGCGGCAGCGGCGGCGGGCAAGTTCGCGGACGAGATCGTCCCTTTCACCACGAGGATGAAGGTCACCGACAAGGTGACGAAGGCGAGCCACGAAGAAGAAGTGACGCTCGACCGCGACGAAGGGCCCCGGCCCGACACGACTCTCGCGGGCCTGGCGGCGCTGAAGCCCGTGTACCCCGGGGGCACGACGACGGCCGGCAACGCGTCCCAGCTGTCGGATGGTGCAGCGGCCGTCGTGATGATGGAGGCCGACCTCGCCGCGCGACGCCGGCTGCCGATCCTCGGTCTCTTTCGCGGGATGCAGCTGGCAGCGGTCGCGCCCGAGGAGATGAGCATCGCGATCGCGCCGGCGATCCGCAAGGTGATGAGGCACCACCAGCTCGCGATGGCCGACGTCGACCTGTGGGAGCTGCACGAGGCGTATGCCGTGACCACGCTCTACAACCAGGCACAGCTCGAGACGCCGTGGGAGGCCACCAATGTCAATGGCGGTGCGGTGCCGCTGGGCCACCCCTACGGCATGTCGGGAATCCGCTACCTGGGCTCCACATTGCTCGAGCTCGCCCGCCGGGCGCGTCGCCGCGCGATCGTCGGAGTGTGCACGGCGGGCGGCATGGCAACGGCGGCTTACCTCGAGCGGCCTTAGGACTTGGGTTGCGCGTTCGACCCCGCGTCGACGGAGGCGAAGCCGGCGAACGCCGGCGTCCGGAATTCAGTTCCAGAGCCGGGGGTCGACTGCCGGTTCGAGCTTTGCAGCCGGGCGCTGCGCCGGTTTGAGGGCT
>DATKFK010000449.1:0-2469 GCA_035544375.1 Thermoanaerobaculia bacterium | reverse complement strand
GCTCGCCCGCGCCGACGTAGCCGAGGGCGCGCAGGGCCGACAGCTGCTCGTCGCCCGGCCCGGCAGCCGTCTCGGCCGCCGGCGGGCGCGGCGCGGCGGCGGGGCGGAAGAACCGCCGGTAATCCACCGGGCCCGGCGCCGGCGGCTGAGCTGCCGCTGCTGGCCGAACCGCCGCCGCTGGCCGAGCCGCCGCCGCGAAAGCCGTGGATGCCCGCGTCCCCCCGCGGTCGGCGGCTGGCGGCCCGGCGCCGGCGAATGCCTCCGCGCCGGCGAGGCTGGGGGCGAGCCCGGTGCCCGGAGGCATGCCGAGCAGACGCAGCAGGGTGGCGCAGACCTGGGCGACGCCGCCACGGCCGCGCGGGCCCGGCGCCGGCGACGCTCCCTGGCGGCCGGCAGCCGGCGGCGACCAAAGGAGATAGATCCCTTCCTGGCGGTGCCAGCGGGCGGCGGTGGCTGCGGCGGCCGCGTTGCCGGCGGCGCCGCCCGCACCGGAGGGGCGCCCTTCGCGCCAGTGAAAGCCGTGATCGGAGGCGACGAAGAGCACGGCACCCTGGCGTGCCGCGAGGTCGCGAAAGTCGCCGAGCATGCGATCGACTTCGGAGAAGTAACGCCGCGGCACCGCGCCGTAGCGCGCGAAGTCCTCCGCGGCGACGCCCGGCTGGCGGGGCGGGGCATAGGGAGCGAAGATGTGGCCGAGAGTGTCGGTGCCCTGGAAATAGACGATCGCCAGGTCGGGCCGCGCCCGCCCGATCCAGGCGCGCGCCAGGGCGTGATAGGCGCGGGTCTCGGCCAGGATGCGCCGCAGGGCGCTGACCGGTTGGGCATACGGCTCGGATTGCGCCAGCTGGCGCTCGTACTCGGCGGCGCCCAGCCACGGTAGGTAGCGGTGCACCGACGGGTAGCCGGTGTCCTGCGCGGCGGCCGCCAGCGCCTCGCGCGCCCAGGCCTCTCGTCCGGGAGGGAAGACCACCCCCGGCGGCGGCCGGCGATCGGCGGCGGTGAACGAGGCGAAGCGGTCCGCCACCATCAGGCCGCGGACCGCCTCGGCGGGGTAGGTGGCCCAGAGGCCGAAGACCGCGACGCTCTTGCCCGCGGCGCTCGCCATGTTCCAGACCGCCGGCACCTGCCGGTCGTCGCTGCCGATCGGCTCCCGCGCCCCGCTTGCCGGGTTCCAGCGGGTGAAATCGAGCACCCGGTGCTGGAGCGGCGACACGCCGGTCATCATCGTGGTCCAGACTAGCGGCGAGAGCGGCGGCTGGATCGTCTCGAGCACGCCCGACGATCCCTGCCGCACGAGCGCCGCGAGGGTCGGCATCGTGCCGTCCGCCATGTAGCCGTCGAGCAGCTGCCAGTCGGCGCCGTCGAGCCCCACGAACAGGACCTGCCTGCCGCCCCGCGAGGCGCGCGCCAGCTCGGCCGCGATCGGGGGTGGGGCCGGAACCGCTGTTGCCGCCGGCGCACCCGGGCCGGACGGCGGCGGGGCCGGCCGCGAGCAGGCAGCCGCGGCGCTCATGGTGCCGGCCAGCACGCCGGCCAGCACGCGAGCCAGGAATCGGCGAATCTCCCCTGGTCCGAGGAGGAAGAAATGAGAGATGGAGCGAATCACGAGTAAGCGCACCCGCCGCCGGCACGTCGGTGCGCCGGAGTATAGCTGGACGCGCACGCGCTCTCCGGGTGGCCTCGACGCAGAGTTGCACGGAAAGGTGCAAACCGTGCCACCGGCAGAGGTTGAGGGAGGCTTTCTTCCAGCGAGAGCAAGAAGATTGCCAGACAAAGCCGGGCAGCCGGCTTGCGGCGGCACGGTTCTTGAACTTCTCGACGCCGGAGGACCCCGCGCCACGGAGATGAAGCGAGCGACGACAGAAGGGCCCCCAGTGACCGGGGGCGCGATGCCATGAAGATCAGCCCGCTGGCGGGGAAGCCGGCTCCCCCCGCGATGCTGGTAGACGTGCCCAGACTCGTCGGCGCCTATTCCACCGAGGTGCCCGATCCCTCGATCCCCGGGCAGCAGGTCGCTTTCGGCACCTCCGGGCATCGCGGGTCCGCGTTCAAAAAAACCTTCAACGAATGGCACATCCTCGCCATCACGCAGGCCATTTGCCGCCACCGTGCGCTGCGGGGCGTCGACGGCCCGCTCTTCCTCGGTATCGACACGCACGCCCTCTCCGCACCGGCCTGCGCCAGTGCACTCGAGGTGCTGGCAGCCAACGGCGTGGACGTCATGCTGGCGGAACACGACGAATACACGCCGACCCCCGCGGTGTCGCACGCCATCCTCACCCATAATCACGGGCGGACGGCCGGCCTGGCCGACGGCATTGTCGTCACTCCCTCGCACAATCCGCCGGAGGACGGCGGGTTCAAGTACAACCCCCCGCACGGCGGTCCGGCGGGCACCGATGTCACCGGCTGGATCGAAGCGGCGGCCAACGAGCTTCTGAAGCGCCGCCTCCAGGGCGTGAGGCGAGT
>DATKFK010000448.1:0-3363 GCA_035544375.1 Thermoanaerobaculia bacterium | reverse complement strand
CCGCGCGGCCGCCGGTACGCTGGGACGAGCTGGTGGTCTCGGTGCTCGAGGTGCCCGACCAGCCGCGGCTCGCCAGCGAGCTGCGCACACTCTGGCGCCTGCAAGAGAGCGGCGCCGCGCTCGTGGCCTGTCCCTACGTGGGACCCGGCGACGCGGTGGAGGTCATCGACGGCCCTTTTCGCGGCCTCAGCGGGACGGTGCTGCGCGCGAAGGGACGGAGCCGCCTGATCGTCTCGGTGAGCCTCTTGCGGCAGTCGGTGGCGGCGGAGCTCGGGCGCGAGGTGCTCGCCCCCGCTCGACCCGCCAGGCAGCGGCCGGCGCCCGAGGCGAGGCCGCGGCGGGACGTGCGCTCGCGATTTTGACGCGCCGCGGAGCTCTGCGGCGGAGCAGCGCCGAGTTCTCTTTCGTCGGTGAATGGTCACCGAAGGGGGCGGAGCCTGGCTTGCCGCGAGCTGGATGACCCAGGATCGATGATCCCAGACCGTAGTCAACCGCCGGCCGCGCCGGCCCGCCGCGACCTGGTCTTCGTCTCGGCCGGGCTCGAGCTCGAGGGCGGCGGCCGCGCCCTGGCCGGGCGGCTGCTCGCGGGCGGCAGCGCGGCCTACGCGCGCGAGCGCGGCATCGGCTGGAAATTGCTGTCCCTGGGCGGGCTGGACGGCTTCGCCCCCGGCGGCGGCGCGCGCGCGTTCGACGGCCGCCAGGGCGCGCTCGCCCTGGCCGTCTGGCGCCGGCAGCTGGCAGGGCGGCGGCGGGTCGCCCTCGTCTACGACCTGCTGGGTCCGGCCCGGGCCCAGGCCTGGCTGCCGCGGCCGTTGCGCGCCCCCTACCTGGTCGCCCTCTATGGCATCGAGGTCTGGCGCCGCCTATCGGGAAGCCGCGCCCGCGCCCTCCGGCACGCTGCCGTCCGCCTCGCCACCTCGAGCTTCACCCTGGCCGGCGCGCGGGCGGCCAACGGTGACTTCGGACCGGTCGCGGTGGTGCCGCTGTGCCTCGAGGAGCGGCCGCCCGCCGGAGAGGCCGACCGCGCGCTCCTGGACCGCGCCGGGCGCGACTTCGCGCTGATCGTCGGCCGGATGGCGGCGACGGAACGTTACAAGGGGCACGACCAGCTGCTGCAGGCGCTGCAGCGGCTGCCGGCCTCTCCGCCGCGCCCGCCGGCCGGCGGCGCCGTCCCGCCGCCCCGCCTGGTCATCGCCGGCGACGGCGACGACCGGCCCCGCCTCGAGGCCCTGGCGGCGTCCCTCGGCCTTGCCGGCCGGGTGCTCTTCACCGGCTTCGTCAGCGAGGCGACGCTCGCCGACCTCTATGCCCGCGCCGCCGTCTTCACCATGCCCAGCCGCGGCGAGGGCTTCGGCCTGGTCTACCTCGAGGCGATGCGGGCAGCCCGGCCCTGCATCGCGGCGCGCGCCAGCGCGGCCGCCGAGATCGTCGCCGACGGCGAGACCGGGCTGCTGGTGGACCCGCTCGATCCGGCCGCCATCGCGGGGGCGCTCGGCAGCCTGTTCGCGGCCCCCCACCTCGCCCGCGCCATGGGCGCGGCCGGCCGCCGGCGTCTCGAGAGCCAGTTCACGCCGCGGCGCTTCCGCGAGCGGCTGTGGCCGCTACTGGACCGCCTGACCGGCGGGGCCGTCGCGCAAACCGGCGCCGCGGGTACCGACGACGACCCGCCGGTCCATCCGGCTCTTCACTGTCAACCAGCAGGCCGCGGCCGGCCGGCGCCTCACGAGCAGCCGGTCGGCTGACCGGGCCCCTACCATCCATGTGCGGCATCAACGGCATCGTCAGCGTCGGCCCGGCGGCCCCCGCCATCGACCGCGAGGAGCTGCTGCGGACGCGCGAGGCGATGACCTCGCGCGGCCCTGACGCCGCGGGGGCCTGGGTGTCCGCGGACGGCCGGGTGGGTCTCGCCTCCCGCCGCCTCGCCATCCTCGATCTCTCCCCGGCCGGCGCCCAGCCGATGGCCGGCGCCGGCGGCAGCGTCCAGCTGGTCGTCAACGGCGAGATCTACAACTTCCGCCAGCTGCGCGCCGAGCTCGAGGCCGAGGGCTGCCGCATCCGCAGCAGCGGCGACACCGAGGTCGTGCTCGCTTTGTACCTGCGGCACGCCGACGAGGTCGGCGCCATGGGCGCCATGCTGCGGCGCCTGCGCGGCATGTTCGCCCTGGCCATTTGGGACGAACGCCCCGGCCGCCCGCGCCGCCTGCTGCTGGCGCGCGATCCCTTGGGGATCAAGCCGCTCTATTACTCGTGCTCGACGTCGCACCAGCTCCGCTTCGCCTCGCAGGTCAAGGCGCTCGAGGCGGGCGGCGCGGTGTCGCGCGCGGTCGATCCGGCGGGCCTCGCCGGCTTCCTGCTGTGGGGGTCGGTGCCCGAGCCCTGGACCCTCCGCCGCGACATCCGCGCCCTGCCGGCCGGGCACTTCCTGGTCGTCGAGGACGGAGGAGGCGCCGGGCAACCGCGCGCCTTCACCGCCCTCGCCGCGCCCGCCGCCCTCGCTCCGCTCGACGCGACCGACGCGACCGACGCGGCCGAGACGGCCGAGACGATCGCCATCACCGCGGCCCTCCAGGCCATCGAAGATTCGGTGACGGCCCATCTCGTCTCCGACGTGCCGGTCGCCGTCTTCCTCTCCGCGGGCCTCGATTCCGGCCTGGTCGCCGCCCTCGCCCGCCGCCATCTGCCGGAGCCGCCGGCCACGTTCACGCTCAGCTTCGACGTCCTCGCCGGCACGCCCCGCGACGAGGCGCCGCTCGCCGCCGAGGTGGCGCGGCGTCTCGGCACCCGCCACATCCAGCATCGCATGGCGCGGGAGGATTTCGCGCGCCTGTGGCCCGCGGCGCTCGCCGCCATGGACCAGCCGTCGATCGACGGCTTCAACACCTTCGCCGTCAGCCGCGCAGCCCACGAGGCCGGGCTCAAGGTCGTGCTCTCCGGGCTGGGCGGCGACGAGCTGTTCGGCAGCTATCCGTCGTTCGCCGGCGTGCCGCGCCTGCGCCGCGCCGCGCGCTGGGGCCGGCGCCTGCCGGGCCTCGCCGCCGCCTGGCCGGCCCTCGCCGCGCGCCTCGCGCCTGGGCGCCCCAAGCTCGCCGGCCTGCTGCGGCACGGCGCGACTCTCCCGGGCGCCTACTTCCTGCGCCGCGCGCTCTTCCTGCCCGAGGAGCTGCCGGCGCTGATGGGCACCGAAGCGGCGGCCGCGGGGCTCGCCGCCTACGACCCGATTGCCGACGCCGGCAAGCTCCTCGCCGCCCTGTGCACCGCACCTGCCGTGTCTGCCGCGACCACCACGTCCACCGCACCCAACACTGCCGCCGCCAACGCCAGCCGCCCCGACCGCCCCGGCCGCCCCGACCGCCCCGGCCGGCC
>DATKFK010000447.1:0-9167 GCA_035544375.1 Thermoanaerobaculia bacterium | reverse complement strand
GCCGGTGCTGCCGCCGCCGCCACCGCCACGGCGAGACGGAGCCGAGGAGCGGGATGGCGCCGAGGAGCGGGATGGCGCCGAGGAACGCGGCGCCGAGGAGTGAGGCGCCGCCTGGTAGTGCGGCGCGGACTGGTATCGAGGTGCCGATTGATACCGGGGAGTCGATTGGTACCTGGGAGCCGACCGGTATCGGGGTGCCGACTGATAGCCAGGAGACCCCTGAGAGCGTGGGGCAGCCTGATATCGCGGCGCTTGCTGATACCTCGGGGCGGATTGGTAGCTTGGAGGCGTGTTCCCACCTCCCTGATACCGCGGCGATGACTGATAAGACGGGCTCCCCTGGTATCGAGGCGCCGACTGGTAGCGTGGCGACTGGTAACCTGGCGCCCCCTGGTAACGCCCCGTGCCGCCCTGGTTCGTCCAGGACTGAGGGCGCGCAGGCGCTGGATGCGACGGGTACTGTTGGGTGATTCCATTCTGGTACGAACGGCCCGACCCGAAGGTCCCAACCGACGGCGAGCTGCCGCGGTTGGAGTAGCTCTGCGGGTGCGCAGGTTGAGCCTGCTGCGGGCCGGGGCGCACCTGGGGCCGCGCCGGGGCCGGACGCTGGCCCTGCACGCCGTGGCTGAAGGCCTGGCCCTGAGCGCCGCCGCCTGCCCTGCCCGGAGGCATCGCCGGTGCCGGGCCGCTGCGGAAGCCGCGCACGCCGTTGCCGGCATTGCCCCTGGCGCCGCCGCCGCTGCCCTGCACCATGCCGTGGGCCACGGCGGACGGGCGCGCGCCCATGGTGTGAGGCGCCAGCGGCGTTCCGGCCAGACGGCCATTGGCGCCGCCGGCGCTGACCGCATGCGCCACGTTGCCGGGCAGATTGGCCTGGCGGTGGACGAACGGCGTCACGTCGGGCAGGTTGGAGGCCAGCCGGCCGCCGGCGCCACCCCGCTGGGCGAGAACGTGCATGGCGTTGCCCGGGTTGCGCCGCAGCACGGCAGGACTGACGCCCCGCGCATCGGTCGTGATGAGGCCGCGGGCGAGCCGGTCGTGCGGAAAGACGCCCCTGCCGCCGCCGAAGCCCCAGTGATGCCAGTCACGGCCGTAGAAATGGCCGATGCCGACGAAGTTCCAGCGCCGGAAGCCGTCCCAGTCGCCGCCCGCCCAGCCGAGGTGGCCGAAGTGGAAGCCGGCGAAGAGGCCGCCGTAGAAGCCGGTGTAGAAGCCGATCGGGCACCACCCGACGTAGCTCGGCCCCCAGTACCAGTACACCCAGGACGGCGCGAAGGCGTACCCGGGCTGCCAGGCCCAGCCATAGGTGGGCAGGTAATCCCAGGTCCCGTAGTGGTAGGGCACCCATCCCCACGGCTCCGACGAAACCCAGAACTGACCGCTGGGCGTGGAGTCCCAGTGGCCTTCCCAGTACGGCGACCAGCCGCTGTCCACGTTATTGGGCTGCCAATACTGCTGGCCGTCGGAGTTGAGCCAGTGACCGTACCGGTCGAGCGGCGCCGCCTCGTAGCCGAGGCTCGGATCGACGTAGCTCGACTGGGCGACCCGGGTCTCGTCGTCGAGCTGGCGCGCCCAACCCTCGAGCGCGTCGTAACCGCCGGCCTGACGGACCGCGGCCCCGGCCTGGCGCTGCTGATCGACGATCGCCTCTTCGCCCGCGTGCACCGGGTTGTCCCCGGAGTCGCTCACCACTTCGGCGGTGCCGCGCCGCACCACCACCTCGGTGAAGTCGCCGCGGTCGCTGGTGATCCGGTAGTTGCCGTAGGCCTGGACGTACACGCTGGCGTTCGGCGTCAGCACCGTGGGCAGCTCCTGGCCGACCGAATCCTGGGTGACGATCAGCTGCAGGTTGCCCGCGTCCAGGCGGAGCTCGGTCGAGGGATCCTGCCGATCGGCGGAGTTGGCGAGCCGGGTGAACGTCACCTGGGTGTCGCCATCCAGGCGGACGATGTTATGGTCGGCGAGGACGACTTCCACACGCCCCCGCGGCGGCACGGCGATGCGGTCGCCAACCATGATGGGCTGGTTCACCTCGGCAGTGGAGGTGTCGCCGGAGCTGGCCGGGATGACGGTCGCGGAACCCTCCACCAGCCGCAAGTAGCCATAGCTGCCGGCGGCCGGCTGGGACTGCGGGTCTTCAGCCGGAGCGGTCGGAGCGCCCGCAGCGCCCGCGGCGCCCGCAGCCACGGCCCCGGGAGGCGCCGTGGGCTCCGATGGGTCGTAGCCCTCCGGCTGCCGCGGCGGCTGCGGCGGCTGCGCCAGCGCGGAGGCGGCAAGCAGCACACCCAGTGCGAGCGGAGCAAGCGTACGGCGCATGGCTCGCGACCTGGGTCGGTACGAACGGATCTGGTGATGTGGCATGGCGGGGTCTCCTTCTGAAACCTTACCTTCGTTCACTCTACAAGGCAACTTTCGGGCCAATGTCGTGGCGGCACCTTGGAAGAGCGGGCGAGAGCGGCTCTAAACCTTGGTGGCAGGCGCACTTCCGGCTTGCTCATGGCTATAATGCGTGCGCCTGGAATCGCCGGGCCTTGAAGGCGTTGGACATGCGGCGTCGTCCACCCGAGGCGTCGGCGCCGTCCCTGGCTCAGAGCGGCGCAGAGCGGCGGCAGCGTCCGAGGCGGACAGTCGGGCGCCCCCGGATCGGAGCCCATTGGGGCTGCCTTCGGGATTGACGGGAGCCCAGTGGGGCTCCCTGGGCGGGATCGACGGGAGCCCAGTGGGGCTCCCTGGGCGGGATCGATGCGAGACAGGGGGAGGGGACTCTGGCAGTGGCACTGAAAGGCTGGTTTGGCGGCAAGGGCAAAGGCTCGCAGCAGGAGTACACGATCGACGACCTGATCGTGCTCGAACGCTACGAGGAAGCCGCTGGCCGGCTGCGCGAGAAGCTGAAGGTGAACGCCCAGGACCTGCACTCCCATCTGAAGCTGGCCGAGGTTTACACGGAGCTGCACCAGCTCGATCTGGCGGTGGACGAGTATGCCTTCGTGGCCGACGAATACGCTCAGGACGGCTTTTACGACAAGGGGATCGCGCTGCTTTCCCGGGCCTCCAAGCTGTCTCCCAACGACGCCTCGCTGCGTGAACGCATCGAGGCCCAGCAGCGCGAAAAGAGCATGGATCACGTGCGGGTGCTGGCGATCGAGGGGCTGCGGCAGGCAGGGGGGCAGGTCGACGGCACGTCGGCGCTCGAGCTGCAGCGCCTGTGGCACAACCTCGCGTCGAGCCCGCTGGTGCAGACCATGCCGGGAGAGCAGCTGAAGCGGCTGTTCGCCGCGATGACCCTGCACCACCTCGAGACGGGTGCGATGGTGGCCCAGGAAGGCGGCCAGGAGCCCTTCCTGCTGCTGGTGGCGCGCGGGACCGTCGAGGCGACGGTGCGCCTGGCGGGCAATACCGTCCCAACGCTGGTGCGCGAGCTCGGGCCCGGCGACGTCATGGGCGAGGCGGCCCTGCTCGAGCGTGGTTCGTGGCCGGCGGACTACCTGGTGGGCGAGGCGCTGACCGCACTGCAGCTCACCCGCGCGGGGCTCGAGAAATGCCTGGTCGGGCAGCCCGATCCCCGCGGCTTTCTCGAGCTGCTGCGCGGCCAGCATCTCGACCGCGAGGTGGCCGCGGCGGTCAAGGTGCTGCGGGACACCCGTTGAGGCAGCCAGATGGCGATCCTTCCCATCCGCATCTATCCCGATCCGGTGCTCCGCCACAAGACCCCACCGGTCACCGAATTCGGAGCGGCGTTGGCGCGCCTTGCCGCCAACATGATCGAAACCATGATCGCGGCGCCCGGCATCGGCCTGGCGGCGCCGCAGGTCGGACAGGAGGTACGGATGGCGATGGTCGATCTGTCGGTGGGAGAGGACCCGGCGCAGCTGCACGTCCTGGTCAATCCCGAGATCGTGTGGCGCGAAGGGCTGGATACCGACGTCGAGGGTTGCCTGTCACTTCCCGGCATCTCCGACAAGGTCGATCGTCCCACCGCCATCAGGGTGCAGGCGGTGGACCTCGCCGGCCGGCGGTTCGAGCTGAGCGCCGAGGGCTGGCTGGCGCGCGCCATCTGCCACGAGGTCGACCACCTCGACGGCATCCTGTTCACCGACCACCTGCGCGGCCTGCGCCGCGAGCGGGTGCGGCGGCAGCTGCGCAAGCTGGCGGTGGAGCGCGAGGAGGTCCACGCATGAAGGCGGCGTGGCGACGGATCGCGCTGCCGGCTCCGCCGGCGCTGGCCGCCCTGGCGGCGCTGGCGATGGTCGCCGCGCTGGCGGCGGCAGGCTGTGGCGGCGGGGGAGGAGGCGGCACCGGGCCTACCGGGCCGCCGCCGCCCACCTCGACCATCGTCTTCACGCCGACGGCCGGGGGCAACCCGCTGCTGGCCAGCGGTGCGGGGACGCAGGGCGCCAACCTGTCGCTCGAGCTGCGAACCACCGGCATCCAGGACCTGTACGGGCTCGCCTTCCATCTCACCTATCCGGCGGCGGCGATGCGTTTCGTCGGCGCCGCCGAGGGTTCGGTGCTCAATGCCGGCGGCGCCTTGCGGACCTCGTTCCAGGTCGTCGATTCGCCGGTGGGCAACCTGGTGGTCGGCCTCACCCGCCTGGGAGCCGTCGCGGGCACCGCCGCCGGCGGCACGTTGCTGACCCTGCAGTTCACCGGCGTCGCCAGCGGCACCGGCAACCTGGCGTTCTCGAGCAACCAGGCAAACAACAGCCAGGGCAACGTGATCCAGGGTCTCACCTGGTCGGCGGGCACGGTGCAGGTCACCATCGTTCCAGGTTCCCGCTCCCGGTAACCCGTTCCGCCGACCTGGCCGCAGCGATCGATCCCAAGTCCCGGCGCGTGCGACCATGAGCGATCTCGTCCTGTTCAACACGATGGGGCGCCGGCTGGAACCGTTCCGGCCGCTGGCTCCCGGCCGGGTGCGCATCTACGGGTGTGGACCGACGGTTTACAACGACGTCCACGTCGGCAACCTGCGCGCCTTCCTGTTCCAGGACCTGCTGCGGCGGTCGCTGCGCCACCTCGGTTTCTCCGTGACCCAGGTCATGAACGTCACGGACGTGGACGACAAGACCATCCAGGGCGCGCGCGCCGCCGGGCTGCCGCTGGGCGACTACACGGCGCCGTACATCCGCTCCTTCACGGCCGACCTCGACAGCCTGCACATCGAGCGGGTGGAGGAGTACCCGCGGGCGACCGAGCACATCGGCGACATCCTCGAGCTGGTCGGGCGGCTGGTCGAGCGCGGCTTCGCCTACGAGCGGGAAGGCTCGGTGTTCTTCAGCATCGCCCGCGACCCTGACTACGGGCGGCTGTCGGGCTTCGACCTCGACCAGGTCAAGCGCGGCGAACGCGTGGCGAGCGACGAGTACGGCAAGGAGGACGTGCGCGATTTCGTCCTGTGGAAGGCCGCGAAACCGGGAGAGCCGGCGTGGGACTCGCCCTGGGGGCCCGGGCGGCCGGGCTGGCACGTCGAGTGCTCGGCGATGAGCATGAAGTATCTCGGCGAGACCTTCGACATCCACTGCGGCGGGGTGGACCTCATCTTCCCGCACCACGAGAACGAGATCGCCCAGAGCGAGTCGGCGACCGGCAAGCCGTTCGTGCGCACCTGGCTGCATTCGGAGCACCTCATCGTGGACGGCCAGAAGATGTCGAAGTCGCTGGGCAATCAGTACACGCTCAAAGATCTGCTGGCGCGCGGCGCCTCGGCGCGGGCGCTACGTTACCTCTTCCTGTCGGTCCACTACCGGCAGAAGCTCAACTTCACCTTCGAGGCGCTGGACGGGGCGGCAGGCGCCCTGCGGCGAATCGACGAAATGCGCTTCCGGTTGCGGCACGCGGTCGAACGCGCCGAGCTGCCGGCGCTGGCCGATCCGTCGCCGCCGCCGGCAGCCGCGGCCATCGCCGCGCTGCGCCGCGGCTTCGCAGGGGGACTGGCCGACGATCTCAACGTCTCGGCCGCGCTGGCGGCGCTGTTCGCCTTCGTCAAGGAGGTCAACGTCGCGATCGACGGCGAGCGCCTGGTGGCGGGCGACAAGGCCGCCATCGATCGGGCGCTGGCCGAGGTCGACGGGGTGCTGGGAGTCCTCGACGCCGCCGCCTGGCCGAACGCCGGCGCTCGGCCTGGCGCCGGCGATGCGGCGTCCGCGGGCGCCGCGGCCGCGGTGGGTCCTGTGGCCGGCGGGGAGCCGGAGGGTGGCGACGGTGCGGAAGGGGGCGGCGCTGGCGGCGCCCCCGGCGGTGGTGGCGGCGGTGGTGGTGGCGGTGACAGGGATGGCGCCGAGATCGAGCGCTTGGTCGCCGAGCGGGAAGCTGCCCGCAAGCGCCGCGACTTCGGCACTGCCGATCGCCTGCGCGGCGAGCTCACGGCGCGCGGCATCGTCGTCGAGGACACCCCCCAGGGAGCGCGCTGGAAGCGCCGCGGGTAGCTCGGGGGATGAGCGCTGCCGGGTCGGGGAGGCGCGGCAGCACCCACGAGCGCGGGCGCGCCGCCGAGCAGGCGGCGGCGTCATGGCTCGAGTCTCGCGGTTACCAGATCCTCGAGCGCAACGTCGTCAACCATGCCGGCGAGATCGATCTGATCGCCCGGGACAGCGCCGGGGTCCTCTGTTTCGTCGAGGTCAAGGCCCGCGCCACGGCCGTCTTCGGCCCCGCCATCGCCGCCGTCGGTCCTGCCAAGCGCCGCCGTCTTTCCCGCGCCGCCGCCCTGCACCTGGCGACCAGGGGCCTCCACCTGACGCGTTGTCGCTTCGACGTCCTCGGGCTCGATTGGACCGGCACCTCCTGGTGCTACACCCTGGTGCAGGACGCCTTTCCCTACACGCCTTGAAGGCCCCCAAGGCCCCTTCGCGCTGTCCTCATGCCGGGTTACGCTGCCTTGACAGCCCCCGGGGCGGCGAATATCCTTTGCCCCCTGGGCGGGAATAGCTCAGTGGTAGAGCACAACCTTGCCAAGGTTGGGGTCGCGGGTTCAAGTCCCGTTTCCCGCTCCAAGTCCTTCTTTGAACCCTGACCGCCCGAGTTGCGGCCACCGGGGCGAGCGACCGGCGTCCGCGGGATTCGTGGCCGGCCTGTAAGCCGGCCTCCCCAAGGGAAGCGCAGTCAGGAAGACCAACCTCGTGGTTCCTTCGCGGCGACGTGGCCAAGTGGTAAGGCGAGGGTCTGCAAAACCCTTATTCGGCGGTTCGAATCCGCCCGTCGCCTCCAACCGCCCCAAGTACTCCCCAGTTCTCCGAGCCACCATAAACGACGCCTTTGCAGTAGGTTAAACGCTCTTCAGCGGCGCTTGTGGCGTTGCCTTTTCGGATGGTTCACAGTATGCTTGAGTGCGCTGATCTTGCCCCCGTTTGCCCCCGGTTTGCCCCCGGGGTGCCCCCGGGAGTTTAAGCTCAAGCTGGAGGACAGATGCCCGTGCTTGGCAAACGGCTGGTCGACTCTGCAGCTCCCCGTGAAGTGGAATACCAGATCTACGACGGAGAGATCCCCGGGCTTGTCCTACGGGTGAATCCGAGCGGCCGAAAGGTCTATGCGCTCTACTATCGGACCGCGGCAGGCCGGAAGCGCAACCTCACGTTGGGGAAGCACGGGAGCATCACCCCAATGCAGGCAAGGCGACTGGCGAAGGAGCGGCTCGCCGAGGTGACCCGTGGTGGCGACCCCTCGGCCGAGCGCCGCCGAGCACGGCAGGCGCCGGCAATGGCCGCGCTGGTCGAGCGCTATCGCGTGGAACACCTCGCGTTCAAGAAGGCGAGCACGCGCCAGCGAGCCGAGGGCCTGCTCAAGCGGATCATCCTGCCGGCGCTGGGCCAGATGAAGGTGGAGGCGGTCACGCGGACCGACATCCTGGCGCTCCACCGAGCCCACCGGGAAACGCCGTTCGAGGCCAACCGTGCCGTCACTCTCCTTTCAGGCATCTTCACCTGGGCCGAAGATGAGGGCCTGGCGCTGCCGCAGGGTAATCCTTGCCGCCGCGTCAAGAAACACGCCGAGCGCCGCCGCGAGCGCTACCTCTCGGCCCAGGAGCTCGCCCGGCTCGGTGCCGCCCTGGCTCGGGCCGAGCACGACGGAACCGAGTCACCCGCTGCAATCCTCGCTATCCGCCTTCTGCTGCTCACCGGCTGCCGCAAGGGCGAGGTCCTCGGCCTGCGATGGGAGGACGTGGACTTCGGGCGTAGGTGCCTGCGATTGGCGGACTCGAAGACCGGGGCGAAGAGCGTTCTCCTTGGCGCGCCGGCCCTCCAGCTCCTGGCTTCGGCAAACCGGTCTGGGCCGTGGGTCTGCCCCGGCGGCCGGCCCGGACAGCCGCTCAAGAACCTCTACAAGCCGTTGGGAAGGGTCTGCCGAGCCGCCGGGATCGCCGGCGTCAGGCCGCACGACATGAGGCACAGCTATGTGTCCGCGGCCGCCGCAGGAGGAGAGAGCCTGGTCATCGTCGGAGCGATCGTCGGGCATTCAGCCGCGAGCATGACCGAGCGCTACACCCATCTCTCGGACGACCCCGTGCGTGCGGCAGCCGACCGCATCAGCACCGCGATCTCGGCGGCAATGCCGCATGCACCGGGATGTTGTCGAGACCTCTATTAGCAGCGGATGAGACAGGTGGCGAAAAGGCAATGATCCAAGAATGTCCGTTTCCCCTGGTACACGGAAAGAGCCTCGCTGAGGCGTGCGAGCCCCCGCCCGATTTTGACCT
This sequence comes from Thermoanaerobaculia bacterium, assembly GCA_035544375.1. GTDB lineage: Bacteria > Acidobacteriota > Thermoanaerobaculia > Multivoradales > UBA5704 > JASLEW01. The sequence goes on along the minus strand of DATKFK010000447.1, from coordinate 478 downwards.
GCCCGATTTCCGAGTTGTCCCGGTGCAGGAGGGAATCGTGGTTCTTATTCCTGTCGCGATGTTCGAGCAGGAAAGTCCAAAAGAGAACACTCAGGGGACTGTCGTATCCAATGCGACGCTTGGCCATCTCACGAATTGGGAAGCTGTTCGCAACGATAATGCCAACCGCCGCCGATCTCGCCGGGTAGTACCGTCGGCACGCCGGCCCGAAAAAGAAGCCGGCGAGATAGACAAAGACCGCCAGCTCGCATCAGCCTTCTTACGCCTCAGAGGGTTAGTGGGCGAGAGTCCGTGGACGATGAGTAGTACCCCCTACAGGGATCTACGCCGATCGCTCGCGGCAGCTGCTGCTGATCCGAACGTTTGCGAAGACATAGATGCAGCACTGCAGTCCATGCCGTCTCTTGTCGGCGCCATGGAAACGTTCTTCGCTGCGATAGCGATGGCCGCCAGCTCGGAGTGGTGGCGTTTGCCCGTG
>DATKFK010000446.1:0-2319 GCA_035544375.1 Thermoanaerobaculia bacterium | reverse complement strand
ATGGCCAGAACAACTCGACCAGGAACGCAACCGGCACCTCCCCCAGGGGCCAACACCGCGACGATCACCACCAGTGAGGCGTCAAAGCCGCTGCTGCCCGATGCCATCACCGAGGCAGGGCGGATCGCCGACCGGTTTTCTGGCGTGCAGCGCGCCCTGTTTGCGGCGGCCGGCGATGCGGCGGCGGATGGCGCGGCACCAGCCGGACGCCCACTGGGGACATTCTGGACGCCGGGCGCCGCGGCCGAGCCGGCACCCACCGCCGCACCCGCAAAACCCTCGAAGGCGCATGCCCGCGCGGCCCATCAACAGGCGGTTCTGGGCGCGCGCCTCGGCCGCCAGGGGCGGCACGCCGAGGCAGCTGCGGCGCTTCGCCGGGCGGCAGAGCTCGATCCCACGGTCGCAGTCGTGCAACACGACCTGGGGCTTGCCTGCCTGGAGGCGGGCCGGTTTGAGCAGGCCGCCAGCGCCCTGACCAACGCGGTGCGGCTGAACCCAGATCTGGCTGGCGCTCACCATAACCTCGGCATCGCCCTCGATCATCTCGGCCACGTGGACCATGCGTTCATGGCCTATGAAGCAGCGGTCAAACTGGAGCCCCAGCGCGATACGGCGCAGTTCCGCCTGGGCCAGATCCACCTGGGGCGCGGCCGCCGGGCAGCGGCCGCCGCGGCGTTCCGCGCCGCTGCCGCGGCATGCCCGGGCACCGCCCAGGCGCAAATCAACGAGGCGTTTGCCGCCGATGCCGAGGGCGACGGCGCCACAGCGCAAGCCTTGCTGCACGCGGTGATCGCCGCGAACCCGGACTGCGGCATGGCGCATCTGGTGCTCGGCCACGTGTTGTCCCAGGTCGGCCAATCGGCGGATGCCGCCGCGTGCCTCGAGCGCGGCATCTCCCTCGTGCCGGGCATGATCGGGGCGTGGCAGGGGTTCGCCGCCAACACCAAGTTCACCGCCGCGGACCAGGCGGTGATCGAGCGGATTCGTGCCTGCCTGGAGCGGCCCAATTTGACGCCGGCAGAGCGCAAGGCGCTTCATTTCGCCCTCGGCAAGGCGCGCGACGACATTGGCGACCATGCCGAGGCCATGCGGCATTTCGACGCGGCCAATCGCTTCCGCAGTGCCGCCTCCGTGCTCGACCGGGCGTCGCTGGCCCGCCAGACCGGGTTGCTGATCGCCGCCACGCCGGCGGGATACCTGGACCGAAATCCGGCTCTCGGCGTCGCCGATGAAACCCCAATCCTGATCGTCTGAATGCCGCGCTCCGGCACCACGCTGGTCGAGCAGATCCTGTCCAGCCATCCCGACGTCGCGCCCGGCGGGGAGCTGGGCTTCTGGCTTGACCGTAACCGCGCCGGCCTGCGCGTATTCGATGCGGATGCGAAGCCGGAGGTGGCGCGCCGCCTCGCCGACGACTATCCCGCAGCACTGCGCGCCATCGCGCCCGCCGCGGCGCGCGTAACCGACAAGATGCCGTTCAACTTCGGACTGCTCGGCGTGATCCGCCAGGTGTTTCCCCGCGCCGCCACCGTGCACTGCCGCCGCCATCCGGTCGACACCTGCCTGTCCATTTTTACAACGAACTTCGAGTCGACCATCGACTTCGCTGGCGAACGCGGCCGCCTGGTGTTCTTCTATCGCCAGTACCAACAGCTGATGGCGCACTGGCGCGAGGTTCTGCCACCGGATCGATTCATCGAGGTCGATTACGAGACACTGGTCGCCGATCCGGAGCCGATCACGCGACGGCTGATCGCGACCTGCGGACTGGGCTGGAACGATGCCTGCCTTGCACCGCACCGCAACCAGCGCCGCATCACCACGGCGAGCCTGTGGCAGGCGCGCCAGCCGATCTACCGCACCTCGGTCGAGCGCTGGCGACGGTACGAACCCTGGCTCGGCGAGCTGCGGCAACTGCTACCCCCAGACGCCACCACCGGCGAGTAACCGCACGTCCGCGGCCGCGACACCCGTAGGGCGGAAAAGCGCAGCGCATTCCGCCACTCACGCCCTCAGCCGATTGTTTCGTACCCGTCGCCAATCGCGCACCGGGCGCCACACCAGCATCCCGGCCGACCAAACCAACGAGGTCGCCAGCATCGCCCCCAACCCCACCCACGCCCCGAACGGCACCGCGCACAAATGCAGCGCCAGCAGTGCCAGCGCGAACCCGGGCATCGCCCGAACCGCGGCGGCCATCACCGCCGCCGCCGCCGTCCCGCCCAGCCGCGGCAGCACCAGGAAGGCGAAGCTGGTGAACGCCACCGGGAACACCGAGGCCGTGCCCGTCACGATCGGCCCCAGTGCGCGGCTGGCGGT
>DATKFK010000445.1:0-5162 GCA_035544375.1 Thermoanaerobaculia bacterium | reverse complement strand
CGACCGCCCCTGGGTCATGGCGCCCAGCACTCGCGCATAGTCGAGCATTTCGGCCATCGGCACCTGGGCGCGGATCACGTGCGAGCTGTTCTTGGACTCCATGCCCTGCGGCCTGCCGCGGCGATGGGAGAGATCGCCCATGATCTCGCCCATGAATTCCTCGGAGGTGGTGACCTCGACCCGCATCACCGGCTCGAGCAGCACCGGGCTGGCTTTCGCCATCGCCTCCTTGAAGGCCAGCGATCCCGCGATCTTGAACGCCAGCTCCGACGAGTCGACGTCGTGGTACTGGCCGTCCAGGAGCCGCACCTTGAAGTCGACGACCGGATAGCCGGCAAGAAAGCCGCGGCGGCGGGCCTCCTGGATCCCTTTCTCGACCGCGGGCCGGAAGTTCTGCGGGATGGCGCCGCCAAAGATCTGGTCCACGAAGCTGAACTCCTCGCCGCGCGGCAGCGGCTCGATGGCGATCTTGCAGTCGGCGAACTGGCCGCGGCCGCCGGTCTGCTTCTTGTGGCGGCCGTGCCCCTCGGCCGGCCGCTGGATGGTCTCGCGATAGTGGACCTTGGGCGGATGCAGGATGACGTCGACGTGGTAGCGGTGGCGCAGCTTGGCGACCGCGATCTCGATGTGCTGCTGGCTGGCGCCCGAAAGCAGGTGGTCGTGCGATTCGGCGTCGCGGCCCGCGCGCAGGCTGAGGTCCTCCTCCATCAGGCGGGCGAGCGCCTCGCCGATCTTCTCCTCGTCGCCTTTCGCCTTGGGCTCGACCGCGAAGGCCATCGCCGGTTCGGCGACTTCGATCCAGCCGAGGCGCAGCGGCCGCTCGCGGCTGGTCAGGGTGTCGCCGGTGGCCGTCGCTTTCAGCTTCGCGACGCCGCCGATGTCGCCGGCGACGAGGCGCGGGACGGCGGCGCCGCTCTTGCCCTGGAGGGCGAGCAGGTTGCCCAGGCGCTCGTTCTCCTCGGTGCGGCTGTTGTAGACCGTCGAGTCGCTGGGCAGGGTGCCGGAGACGACGCGCAGGATCGAGATCTTGCCGGTGAACGGATCGGACAGCGTCTTGAAGACCAGTGCCGCCAGCGGCCCCGCCGGGTCGCCGGCGAGCTCGACCGGATCGCCGCCCACGTTGGTGGCGGGAAAGGGCGTGCGGTCGGCAGGCGAGGGCAGGTAGGCGATGATGGCGTCGAGCAGCGCCGACGGGCCGATGCCGTGGGCCCCGGCGCTCAGGGTGAGCGGGAAGATCTGGCGGCGCGCGACGGCGCGGCGCAGGCCTGCCTCGAAGTCCTCCTGGGAGAGCGTGCCCTGCTCGAAGAAGACCTCCATCAGGCGGTCGTCGGTCTCGGCAACCGCCTCGATCAGCCGGCCGCGCGCCTGCTCGACCACCGCCTTCGATTCGGCGCTCTCGGCGTCGAGATCGGCCGCGGTGGCCTTGCCGTTGCCGTCGCGGGTGAAGCGGTAGACCTTTTGGCGCACCAGGTCGACGACTCCGGCGAAGCCCTGCTCGCTGCCGATCGGCAGCTGTACCGGTATCACCGAGCGGCCGAAGGCATGCTGCACGCTGCCCAGGGCGCGGTCGAAGTCGGCGCGCTCGCGGTCCATCTTGGTGAGGTTGAGCATCACCGGCAGGCCGAGCTCGGCGGCGCAGGCCCAGACTTTTTCCGTGTTCACCTCGACGCCGGAGACACCCGAGACGGCCAGCAGCGCGGCATCGGCGGCGCGCAGGCCGGCTTGCGTCTCGCTGAGGAAGATGTGGTACCCGGGACAGTCGATCAGGTTGACCTTGTGCTGCTGCCAGGGGACGAAGCAGGCGGCGAGGCCGATCGAGATCTTGCGCTCGACCTCTTCATGGTCGAAATCGGTCAAGGTGTTGCCGTCTTCGACGCGCAGCAGGCGATTGGTCACGCCTCCGGCATACAGCAGCGCACTCACCAGGGTGGTCTTCCCGGTGTCGTTATGCCCCGCAACCGCCACGTTCCGGAGCTTTTCAGGACTGTCCGCTTGCATCGTCTAGACCTCCGTCAAGGGCACAAACCAGCTCGGCAATATAGCACAGCGGACCCCGCCGGCGAGCGGCGCCGCCGGGTCTAAACAGCGGATAATGAGCGGGTTACCGAGGTGCGCCCGGGGCTGCGGGCGGTTTGACTCGCGGTCGCGCCCGCCCTAGAATCGCAGCAACGACAACTTGCCATGCTTCCCCTCTCCCCTAGCAAGCTGGGCCGATACGAGATCGTCGATGAGATCGGCAAGGGGGCCATGGGTGTGGTCTACCTGGCCCGCGATCCATTGATCGGGCGCCTGGTCGCGCTCAAGACGTTTCGCATCAGCTATTCGGTCAGGGACGCCGAGCTCGAGCAGTTCCGGGCGCGGTTCATCCGCGAGGCGCAGAGCGCCGGCATCCTGTCGCATCCCAACATCGTCACCATCCATGACGTGGTCGAGCGCGGCGAGGAAGGGCTGGCCTTCATCGCCATGGAATACGTGCGCGGCACCAACCTCAAGGCCCAGCTGCAAGCGCCACAGCGGCCGACGCTCACCTTCGTCAGCGAGATCCTCACCCAGATCGCCGACGGGCTCGACTATGCCCACTCGTGCAAGGTCATCCACCGCGACATCAAGCCGGCCAACATCCTGATCACCACCGACAACCGGGCGAAGATCACCGATTTCGGCATCGCGCGGATGGATACCTCGAACCTCACCCAGGAAGGGCAGCTGCTCGGCACCCCCAACTACATGTCGCCCGAGCAGATCCTGGGACGCGACGTGGACCATCGCGCCGACATCTTTTCTCTGGGAGTCGTGCTGTACGAGATGGTGACGCGCCACAAACCGTTCCAGGGCGAGAACCTGACGGTGGTCAGCCACCGCATCGTCTACGACCACTTCACCCCGCCCAAGGAGTACGCCGACGACCTGCCTCCCGGCACCGACCAGATCCTGGCGAAGGCGCTGGAGAAGGACCCCGCACGGCGTTACCAGCGGGCGCGGGACATGGCCGACGACCTGCGGCGGGTGCTCGGCAGCGTGGGCGTCCGCGACACGCTCAACGAGACGCAGAGCCTGTCGACGACCGCGATGCTGCCGGCGCACCTGCTGCGGCCGCAGGCCGCTCCGGCCTCGGCGGCTGCTCCCTGGGCCACGCCGGCGGCGTCTGCCTCGCCGGCGGCGGCGCAATTTCCTCCCGGCGCAGCGCTTCAGCCGGCGGCGCCTGCCGTGCCGGCCGCGCCGGCGGCGCGAACGGTGGCGCCCGCCCCGGCAGGTGCCTCGCTGGCCGGGAGCGAGCCGCAGGTCCTTGCCGATGCGGCGGTTGCCTCGCTCTCGCCGGCTGCGGCGCTGGCCGCGGCCTCCGCGGCCGCGCCGCTCGCGCCCCTGGCGCCGGGTCCCGCCGCGGCACGCGGGTCGCTGTGGCGGCGGCTGACCCGTCGGGAGAGTGGCGGGGGCCGGCCGCCGGGGGCCCTCGCCGCCGTGCCGGTGCCGGAGCCTCCGCTCACGTCCTCTCCGTTGCCGCCTCCCTTGGCTCTGGCCTCGCCGGCCTCGCCGGCGGGTCCGGCTTCCGGCTCGGCGGCGCCGCCGGTGGCGACGGCACACGACGCCGAAGCGACGCGGGGAGTCTCTCCTGCGGCGTCAGCGCTATCGGCGGCCATCGCTGCCGAGCCCGCGGTTGCGGATCGGGCCGCGGGATCTCGGCCAGCTCCTACCGCGGCGGCCTGGCCGGTCGCCGCGCCGGCGGCGGCAGCCGCTGCCGCCGCTGCCTGGCCGGCGGCTCCGCGCCCGGTGACGCCGCCCGCGCCGGCGGGCGACGCGGCGGCGCCGGCGTCACCGGTGCCGTACCCGCACTCCACCCGGCCGATCGTGGTGCCGCAGGAGCTGGTGGGCGCGAAGCCGGCGGCGACGGCCGGTCCGGGAGCGTTGGAAGCAGCGCCCATGCACCCGCCCGCCGTGGTGGAAGCGCCGGCGGCATCGACGGCGGCGGCGGCGGCCCAGGCGCCCCCCTCGGCGGATCCCCGGCCGCCGGCGCCCGGCCCGGCCACCGCGAGAGGACTTCTGGCCATGCCCTCCCCGGCGCGCCTGGCGATGGCGGTGGCGGCCGGGCTGGGCGTCGGGTTGCTGCTCGCCGGCGGGCTCCTCCTATGGAAGCCGTCGGGTCCGGCGGCGGTTCGGCCGCGCGCGGCGGCGGCGCGTCCGGAGGCATCGCAGGCCACCCGGCTGCAAGCGCTGGCGCTGGTGCGCGATGGCCGGCGCCGCCTCGAGGCCGGCGACGCCGACGGAGCGGCGGCGGCCTTTCACGCCGCCGAGCAGCTGCTGCCCGGCCGGCACGCGCTCGTGCAGCTGCGGCAGGAAGCCGAACGCCTGCAGGGCGACCGCCGCCGCCGGATCGATCAGGAGCGGACGATCGAGGCCAAGCTCGACGAGGGCCGGCTGGCCCTGGCGGACCGCCGCTACGAGGAGGCCGAGGCGGCGGCCCTCACCGTCCTGGCGATGAGCCCCGGCAATACCGTTGCCGAGGAGATCCTCGCCTCGGTCAAGGAAGGGCGCCTCCGCACCAGGGACCGCACGGCGGCGGCCGCCGCACGGCAGCAGGCGCGCACCGCCCAGCTCGCCACGCCGCCGGTCCGTCCGGATGCCGCGCCGCGCGCCGACCAGCCTGCCACCTCCCCGGCCGTCGAGGCCAAGGATGCGACGCTCGAGCTGGCCTTCTTCTCGGCGCTGCCGGAGGGCTCGCTGCTGATCTACGTCAACGGCCGCAAAGTGATGCAGGAATCCTTCCGCTTCTACGAGAAGGCCGGCCTCTTCCGCTCGCACGCGAGCACCGGCTGGGTGCGGCGGAGCTTCCACCTGCCGGCCGGCAACACCGAGATCCGCGTTTACGTCACGCCGCAAGGCAGCGCCGCGGTGGTGCGGACCCTCTCCGGCAATTTCTCCGGCGGCGCCTCCCGCCGCCTCGACGTCAAGCTCGCCGACGGCGGCGACGTCGCCGCGCAGCTCAACTAGGGCCAGCTAGAGCCAGCCCCCCGCGCCCCCTCTCCTTCGCTTCGGCAATCGGTGCTCTAGTCCCCGTCGCCAGGTCGTCGACGGTGCGCACGGTCACCTCTCCCAAGGCCGCGAGCTGCGCGCGCAGCGGCTCGGCCGGGCCGACCGCGACGACGGCGAGCCGGTCGGGGTCCAGG
>DATKFK010000444.1:0-5628 GCA_035544375.1 Thermoanaerobaculia bacterium | reverse complement strand
GACGGAGTGGGTCGAGATCCCGGTCGAGCCGGTGGTCCCCGAGGAACTCTGGAACGCCGCGAACGCCATGCTCGCCGAGCGGCGGGCGAAGCGCACCCCGGCCCCCAAGCGGCCGGTGCAGCTCTTCGGGGGCCTGACCTTCTGCCATTGCGGCGCCAAGATGTATGTGCCGCCGAACACCCCGAAGTACGTCTGCACCCGCAAGGGCTGCCGGACCAAGGTGCCCCAGGCGGACTTGGAGCGCATCTTCCAAGACCAGCTGCGCCGCTTCGCCCTCTCGCCGGAGATGGTCGCGGCGACCCTCTCCGAAGTGGGCGGGACGATCCAGGCCAAGGTCGAACTCCTCGATGGCCTGCGGCGCGAGGATGCCCGGCTCGCCGAGGAAGCCGAGAAGGTCTACCGCCTGTACCTCGCGGGGGAACTGACCCCCCGCGGCTTCGGAGCCAGGAACACGCCCATCGAGACCCGCCGAGTCCAGCTTGAGGAGGAGATCCCCCGGCTCCAAGGCGAGATCGACTTCCTCAAGATCCAGCAGCTCTCCCAGGAGGAAGTGGTCTCCGCCGCGGACGACCTCTCGACCCGCTGGTTCGAGATCCCCCTCCCGGAACGGCGGGCGATCGTCCAGGCCATCGTGGAGCGGGTGACGGTCGGCAAGGACGAGGTCGAGTTCTCCCTCTCCTGCCTGCCCGCGGGGCCGCCCTCACCCCCACCTCCCGCCTTCTCCCAAGATGCTGATAAAAGGTGCACGCAACCCCAGGGATGTGTGCACTTTGTCAGTCTCCTGGAGAGCGGCTCGTCGCCCGCGAGGTGAAGGAGGTCCAGCCAAAGTCTGGCCTCGCGTCGCGTACTGTGCGCTACCATCGCACCATGGGTGCGGCCATCCCTCCCCGCGATGCGCCCGAGCTCCTACATCCACAGGAGAAAGGGGCCACTGGCGCGTGCCAGCCGTCCGCGGCCGAGCCTCGCCGCCTGCGACCCCACGAGATCCCCCACCCCACCCTCGCGGCGGACACCGATCCCGCGGCGGAGCGTGTGCAGCTCGCCATCTATCGCGACATGACGCCGGCGCAGAAGCTCCAGCTTGTCCTCGAAGCCATCCACCTCTCTCGCGACCTCGCCCTCACCGGCCTCCGTGCTCGCCATCCCACAGCCAAACCCGACGACCTACGCCGCCGCCTCTACAGCCTGGAGCTGGGCGAGGAGCTGGCGACCAAGGTCTACGGCATCCTCCCGCAAGACTCCGGCGAGCCATGACGCCCTCGCTCTGGGCGGTACCCCTCCAAGTCATCGCCGCCCTGGAGAACCTGGGCGTGCGCCACCACGTCGGCGGCTCGTTCGCCAGTTCGATCCACGGTGTACCGCGGCAGACGCGCGATCTCGACCTTGTCGCTGAGCTGATACCGGGCCACGTCGCGGCCTTCGCCGCCCAGCTCCAAGCCGACTTTTACCTGGATGAAGAGGCCATGCGCCGCGCCATCGAGCGCCGCTCCCATTTCAACCTCATCCACCACGCAACCGGCTTCAAGGTAGACCTATTCGTCTCCGGCACCGGCGCGTTCGACCGCTCCGAGATGGAGCGCGCTGCGCCCTTCCCCTTGGGCGAAGATCCGCCGCGTTCCGTCCTGATCAAATCCGCCGAAGACACCCTCCTCCGCAAGCTCGCCTGGTACCGCCTGGGCGGCGAGATCTCCGACCGCCAATGGAGCGACATCCTCGGCATCGTCCGAACCCAGGCCGGTCGCCTCGACCTCTCCTACCTGCGCGCCTGGGCCAATCCGCTGGATGTCGCCGACCTTCTCGATCGCGCGCTGAGCCCTGAGCGTGAGGACAGCGGGAGGTAGCTCCATTCCCAGAGAGTCGCCACAGGGCCAGGGAGGGGATATCCGTCCCACTGCATGAGCGGTCCGGTCAGCGCCACACCCGCCGGAAGCAGAACCACTGGTGCGGCGCTTCCGCGATGGCTTCCTCGAGGTCGGCGGCGAAGCGGCACAGGGCCGCGTCGACGCCGTCGGGGCGCTCGGGGGTGGGCGCCACCTGGATCGGCGGCCGGACCTCGACGCGGTAGCGGCGGCGGCCCTGGCGGAACACGAACACCGGCACCAGCGGCACGCCGGCGGCACGCGCCAGGGCGGCCGGACCGACCGGCAGCGGGAAGGGGCGGCCGAACAGGGTGACCTTGGCGATCCGCCCGCCGGTGCGCGGCCGGTCGCCCTGCAGGGCGACGATCTCGCCGCGGCGCAGCGCGTCGAGCAGCAACATGCCGAGCCGCGGGTCCTCGGCGAAGTGGGTGTGGTACAGGCCGCCGCCCTGCTTGCGGATGAGCTCGGCAATGTACTCCTGCGCCCGCGGATCGGTCTCGGCCTCGCGCACCACGTGGACCGGCCGCCCCTTGACGGCGGCGGGAGCCATCGAGCCCACCTCCCAGTTGCCGAGGTGCGCGGTGATCAGGATGAAGCCGCCGTCCCCACGGCAGGCCTCCTCCCAGTGCTCCTGCCCGGCGAGCTGGAGGTCGAAGGGGCGGGAGGTCCCCAACCGCTCGTAGCGCTCGGTCAGGCACCACGCGAACACCCACATCGTGCGATAGATGCGCAGCTGGCGCCGCAGCCAGCCACAAGGTCCGAGAACCGCCTCGAGGTTGTCCGCCACCGCGCCGCGGATGTTGATCAGCGTCAGGAAGAAGAAGGTGGTGAAGAAGGTGATGATGATCCACATCTGCGAGGAGGGCCAGATCCTCGCTCCCCACCCGTGGAAGCGGTACCAAAACACCCCGGTGACGTGGAACGGACCGAGCAGCCGGCGCACCCAGCCCGTTTCCGGTGCATGCGGCGGCCGCTCCGGCCCGGGCGCGCCTGACGGCGGGACGGCCGGCCCCGCCGGTCCCGGCTGGCGCCGGCTGTCGGGGGGAGCGGCCGCCAGGGAGGCGTTGCTCATCGCGTCCTTCGCATCGTTCGCATCGCCCGCATCGTCCGCCGCGCCACGGTGCGGTCGCGCAGCGCCTCGAGCGCCGGCAGCACCATCAGGGTCGCGGCCAGGCAGGCGGTGATGCCGGCCGCGACCAGCACCCCGTCATGGGCCAGCCCGGGCACCCGCGAGGTGACCAGGCTGCCGAAACCGAGAGCGGTCGTGAACGTCGCCATCATCATCGCCAGTCCGATGTCCTCTACCGCTCCGGCCAGTCCGCGGCGCGGGTACAGGCGCTGCCAGTGCACCGCGTGCGCGCCGAGGTTGATGCCGGTGCCGAGCAGCAGCGGCACCGTGAACACCCCCAGCAGGTCGAGCGGCCGGCCCTGGGCCCCCCAGATGCCGAAGGTCCACAGGCAGCCCAGGGTCAGGGGCAGGAAGGCGAGCAGCGCGCGCCCGAGGTGGCCATGGAACGATACCAGCACCACGGCCGTCACCAGCGCCAGCGCGATGCCGCTCGAGCGGAACAGGTCGGCGACCGCCAGGTCCTTGAGCTCGGCGCCCACCCTGGCCGCCGAGGCGAGGGCGGCCCCGGGAGCGGCGCGCGCCAGCTCCCGCGGCAGCGCCGCCGGCAGTGCCGCCACCCCGCCGCCTCTGGCCGGCGGCAGCCGCACGTGCACCGCCACCGCCGCGCCTCCTGCCGGCACCCCGGGCACCCCCGGGCCGGTGCGCACCAGCTCCTTCATCCAGCTCGGCCAGGCGGCGAGCGGCGGTGCGCCGGGATCCTCGCCGCGGGCCAGGGCGCGCAGCGTCGCCAGCGCCGGCGCGAACGGCTCGCGCCGGAAGCCCGCCGCGGCCAGCTCGCGCTCGAGGTCGGCGGCCGCCCGCGCCAGCGGCAGCCGCCGCAGCTCGGCCAGCCGCCGTTCCCGGCGCGCGCCCTGCACCAGCCACGCGGCAGGGCTGGTGACCTCGGCGTCCGGCCCCAACCGCTGCCGCAGCAGCGCGGCGGCGGCGGCCGCACGGTCGAGCGCCTCGTCCAGGTCGCGGCCGCGGACCACCACCGACAGGGTGTCGATGCCGAGCGAGAAGCTTTCGACCAGCTGCTTCTCCGCCGCGACCGAGGGCGCATCGGCAGGGCGCAGGGCGCGCAGGTCGGTGGAGAGCGCCGAGCGCGACAGGCCCCAGGCGGCGAAGGCCGAGAGCGCCAGCGCCGCGCCCACCACGACCCACGGCCAGCGCACGGCCGTCCGCGCCAGGGCGCGCAGGCCGGGGACGCCCCAGCGTGCCCAGAGCCGCGGGGGCGCCGGCGGCCGCCCCGCGGGGCCGCCGGCCCCGGGTGCGGCGGCGGCCAGCGCCGCGCTCAGCGTCACGGTCGCGAGCAGGGTGGCGACCACCCCCAATGCCAGCACCATTCCGACCTCCCGCAAAGGTCGGAAGTGCGCCGAGGCCAGGGCGGCGAGACACGCGGCGGTGGACAGCGAGGCGGTCAATACCCCCGGTCCCGTGTCGCGGAAGGCGCCGGCCATGGCGGCGGCCAGGCCTTCGCCGGCCAGGCGCAGCTGGCGGTACTGGACGCCGCCGTGAATGCCATAGTCGACTCCCATGCCCACCAGGGCGGCGGCAAAGCCGACCCCGACCACGGTCATCGCCGGCATCGCCAGGCCCACCACGCCCGCGGTCCACAAGATGCCGGCCAGGACCGCCGCCAGGATGGCGGCCGGCAGGAGCAGCCCCTCGAAACCCGCCAGCAGCACCACGGCCACTCCCAGCACCGTCGAGATGCCGCTGCGCGCCAGGTCCCCGCGCAGGATGCCTTCATCCTGGGCGGCGTAGATCGGACCGCCCACCGCCTTGAAGTCGAGCGGCAAAGGCGAGGCCGCCCGCGCCGTCGCGTAGGCGGCCGCGAGCCGGGCGAGCAGCGCCCTGCCGCCCGCCGGATCGATCTCGGCCCGGGCCGGCGTCACCAGGACCAGCGCCGCGTCGCCGCGACGCGAGAGGAAGGCGCCCGACATGGGGTCCATGGGGATGGCCGCCGACGCGGCGGCGAGCAATCCCTCCGAGAGGCCCAGCGGGTCGCCGGCGTAAAGCGGCGCCAGCGCCGAGCCGGCGGGGCTGGCCAGCGTCTCGCGCATGATCTCGACCCGCCGGTGGATCGCCTGCGGCGTCAGGCTCGCCGCCACGGGATCGCCGCCGCCCCCACCCGCCGGCGCCGGACCGCCGGCGCCCGCCGCGGCGGCGTCCCCCGCCAGCAGCAGCGGCATGCGCGGGGCGAGGTAGCGGAAGAAGAAGCGCTCGTCCTCCTCGGTGCGGCCGCTGCGCGCGTCGGCGACCTCGGGGCTTCGCCGCAGCTCGGCGGCGACCGTCGCGGCGGCGTCCTCGAGCGGACCGGGGTCGTCGAGCCGCCGCGCCGGCGACCGCACCAGCACGAACACCTTCTCGAAGCCGCCGAAGGTGCGCAGGAAGACGCGGTAGTCGTCGGCCGCCGGCGCGCCGTTGGGCAGCAGCGCCGCGAGGTCGGAATCGACATGAAGCCGCGCCGCCGGCGCGAGCGCCGCGAGCGACAGCGCCAGGCAGGCGGCGAGGACCCGCCGCGGGCGGCGGACCACCGGCGCCGAGAGGAGGCGCGACAGGCTACGGCGCGGGCGCGGGTGCGGCGGCGGCATGGCGGCGGCGGCTCGCGGGGGCTCAGGCCGACGAGCCGGCGTCGACGACCAGCGTCTGGCCGGT
>DATKFK010000443.1:0-5441 GCA_035544375.1 Thermoanaerobaculia bacterium | reverse complement strand
CGTCACCGCACCTCAGCGGCACGGTCTCGAAGGCGTCATCCAGGGCGTCGACGAGCTCCCCGGCGTGGGCGATTGGGCATTCGCGACCAACGTCGCCACCGCCAATCTGGGAGGCATGCTCGCGATCCGTGGCCGCATCCTCGAGGCGCGCCAGGGGCCGTGGCACGTGAGCGTGGGCGCGACCGTATCCCCCGACCCTGGCGTGCCGGCGCTCGAAGGTCAGCTCGCCGGCCTGGCTCGCGCCCTTCTCGCCAAGCTGGCTGCGCCCAGGGCCGGCAGCTCCGGCCGGTTATCGCCAGAGGTCCCGGCGGACGGAGCGGCGGCGGCAGTCGCGGTCGACGTCGCGTTCCCGTTCCGCCCCCTGCCTCGCGCCTGGTGGACGGATCGGAGGCGGGTGCGCGCCGGCACGCACGCCTCGACGGTTTCCACCCGGCGGTCCGCAGACCGGGTGACGTGAGGTGACGTGGAGGAGTGCCCGGATGCCGGAGGTGGCTATTGCGACGAGTCGAAAAGTGGCTATTGCGATGGGCCGAATCGAAGTGTACCTTATTACATGTTGAGGTAGGCGACCCCACCAACCATCGAGGAGAAAGTTAGCATGAACAAGAAACCGGCAGACAAGAAAGTGCTCTTGAACCGTGAAACTCTTCGCCAGCTCTCGACGGATCGCCTTGCAGACGTGGGAGGAGCGACCGGCTACTCAATCTGCTACACCTGCGGGAGTGTTTGCCGCACCAACTGCCACAGTTGCTGACCTGATCAGGGGCCCCGGGCCAGGCCGGCGCCGGGGCTCCTGCGACACCTGCCGGAGAGCTCGGCCGGCGCCCGCGGCGCCCGCCTCTACCAGCCGGCGCCATGCGTGCGCGCCGGGCACTCGCCACCCGGCCGGCGAGGCCGCAGGCGGGCTGTCCGATCGCCGGCGCCTCGCCAGCCACCGCTCTCGGAACGAGACCCACTTGGCGCCGACATGAAGAATGCACCTCGCGCAACTGCCAGCGTACGAAGCCAGTTCCTGGGCACCTGGAAGCTGGTATCCAGCGAAGAGAAGCTGACCGACGGGACGGTCCGTCCTTTCAAAGAGCTGGGGCCGCATGGCGTGGGCTACCTGATGTACGCGGCCGACGGACACATGTGCTGTGTGCTGACGAATCCAGATCGCCCGAAGTGGGACGATCCGCCGACTGCCGCGCAAACGACTGCTGCCATCGAGGGCCTCGCAGCGTATTGCGGGCGGTTCGAGATCGACGAAGTGAACCACGTGATGTGGCACTATCCGGAGGCGGCCTGGAAGCCGGACTGGGTCGGCACCAAACAGGCGCGATCCTATCGATTGGACGGCGATCGTTTGATCCTTTCCGCCAAAGCGCCTGAAGATGGCGCGGGTGTCGATCGATGGACGATCGTGTGGGCGAAGGTGAAGTAGGCCGCGGCGCCACGATCAGATCAGGTCCTGGAGCAGCAGGACCCCCGAGCTCGGTTCGCCGGCGGCCGCAAACCCTTCCTCGGCGGCGCGCGGCTCGGGTTTGATGGTCGCGTGGTGGACCTTCTCCAGCTGCTCGACGTTGCCGGGCCCGCCCATCCAGGGCTGCGCCACCTGCACCCATCGCCGGCCGCCGTCCTTGTCGCGGAACCAGTCGAAGCCGAGCTCGGTGCGGTAGCGCTCGACGTCGGCCGCATGCGCCTCGGCCCAGTCCTCGATCCGGTTGTCGAGCCACTTGTGGAGCCGGAAGAAGATCGGGTTGACGTGCGAGGAGTACTCGTCGAACAGCGTGTCGTAGGACGGATCGTCCCAGCGCGTGTCAGAAAAGTAGGCTCCTATCATATGCCTATCGGCTCGGGCTTGCGCCGGTGCTTTCATTTACATGGAAGGACGAGGTAATGAGGCTCCGCCATCTTGCTGGAGCGGCCGCCGGCGCCTTCGCCGTCGGCGTCAGCGTCAGCGTCGGCGTCGGCGAGCTTCGACCTCTGATCGGCCGGCGGGTTACGGCGGCGAAGCCGCGCGCCCGCTGCGCCTCTCGCCGAAACAGCTCCACGCGCTGGTCGTTGCCCGCGGTCAGCCAGGACGATGCTTCACTCGAGGAGCTGGATTTCGGGGTAGAGCGGGGACGAGATGTCGAGCCGCGACGCCCTGGTCCCCTTGAGATAGGCGTCGAAAAAGCTGTGCACGCAGTACGCCGTGACGGCAAGCTGGCGGCGTCCGTCGATACCGACGACACGTGCCATGCGGAGCCCCCGGAGCACGATATGGCTCTTCAACAAGGCGCCATCGTCGCTGAAGAGGAAATGGTTCGCGCCGCGGATCGCGACCCGCAGCCTGCCGGCCGCCGGCAGGTGATCATAAACCGATTGGATGTTGGCCCGGATCTGCCGGCCGACCGGGTCGGACGAATCGCCATGGTCGCTCAGGAGGATCATGAACGGTTGGCGCATGCCCTCCTGAATGACGCTGCCGAATGGCTGGCCGTCCACGTCGATCCCCGCCTTGCACCGCGAATCGTCGTGGCAGAACTGTGCGGCCGCGGCCGCGCCGAAGGAGTGACCGAAGATTCCCACTCGCGTCATGTCGAGCCGGCCCGTGAACCTGCCGGATGGGTCCGCGGCGTTCAAGCGCTCCAGCCGGTCGAGCACGAACGCGACGTCGGCGGTCCATGCGGACAGGACCCTGTTGGCGCAGCGGGCCTGCAGGGCTGGCTGCTGGTCCGCGCAGATCTCGGGGTTGTTCTCGGGCGTCCTGCTCATCGCCCGGCCGTCAGGGAAGACGACGGCGAACGTGCGATAGGGGGCGTCGAAGCCCACGACGACGTAGCCGTGGCTGGCCAGATCCTCGGCGAGCGTCGAGTAGCTCACCACCGGTGCGGAAGCCCCTGCCCTCATGATCACCACGGGATACGATGGCGGCCGCGGCGCCATGTCGGGGCCGCGAGCGCTGTGCCCGTGAACCTTCGACAGATCTCGCGTCAGCAGTTTCAGCGGGCCGCCGGCGGGTCCGATGGCCGGCCGCATGCGGGCAGGCACGTAGTCGTCCATCTCCGCCGCTTGCCCGGCGGGCGCCGCCGGGTACCAGATCCAGACGAGGAGCTCGCGTTTGGTTCCCGGAACCGGCGCCAGCGTGTCCATGCTGGCGTCGTCGGTCCAGTCATAGATCGCGCGCCCGACCGCGAACGACCCGGTGGGCGTCGGGAGCGTGAGCTCGCTCCCGTGCTCGAGCCAGAGCGACCCCAACAACGCCCCGAGGCCGACGGCACCTGAAGCCGCCAGCACCGCGAAGATTTTTGAAATCCGTCGCAAAGTACTTTGTATCATAGAGTCGGCGTGGTTCCTTGTCAAGGGGGCGGCCTGCAAAGCTGCAATGGAGGGAGAATCCGGGGCGGCGAGGCTGTCGGCTGATCGCGGTCAGCACGTCCGATCGCCGGCGCAGGCATCGTCGGAGCAATGTCGAGGAGGCGGCCGCAGCCACCAGCCATTGCGGTACTCCCGGCAGGTCGCAGCGCCGCCGGGGGCGCGGAGAGCCGGCGGATGGGAGGCGGGATTAACGACGCGGTGCACGACCTCCGGGCAATTGCCGACCCGAGCGTTCTCCGCCGGTCAGTTGCCGACGGTGAAGGCCCAGACGGGATTGTCGGAGGATACGACCGCGGTACCGGCGCTGACCGCCAGCGAGGCGCCGAAGCCGGGCGCCTGGTTGGCTCGCGGCTCGACCAGGGTGGCAGCGAGGAGCCATGGACCTTGGCGGCCCTGGCGCCGATAGATCTGGACCGTGCCATCGGTCGCCGTGACGGCGAGGGTATCGTCGTCCAAGGCCAGTGCGGAAGAGTGGACGGGCAGCATGGACTGCAGCGTCCAGGTGCCATTGTTGCGGAATTGCCAGATGGCAAGCTCGTCCCTGAAGCTGCCTGCAGCCAGGGTATTCCCCGAGAGCGAGATGGAGGAGATGGAATCGCCGGCCGCCACGGGAGCCTGGCGGAGCCAGCCGTGCCGCCCCAGCCCCAGCAGATAGGTATCGATCAGCCCGGGGCCGCTGCCGACGGCGGCCAGGGCGCCGTCGAGCGCGATGATGGAGCCATATTGATCGTTCTCCGGATCGAAAAAGAGGGCGTCCCTGCGCCAGGCGCCGCCGGCGCGATGGTAGCTGTAAGCCGATCCGCCGACGCGCTGCGCCTCCGCCAGGGACGGAGCTCCCACCAGCAGCCGGTCACCCGACACCGCGACGCGGAAGCCGAAGTCGGGCGAGTTTTCGACCTGCTGGACGGGAAGGGCAGCCTGCTGGACCCAACCCGTCTCCGGCTGGCGCACGAAGACGTAGACCACCAAGGGCGGCGCGCCGATCACGATCGTGTCGCCAGAGACCCCGACGGAGTACCCGAAGATGGCGTCCACCGGCAGCGAGGGGGGCGGCAGGAGGATAGTTTCCAGCTGCCAGCTTCCGTTGGTCCGGCGGTACACCCACGCCTTGCCGCCGGTGCCGCTTTCGAGATTGTAGCTGGCGAAGACCAGGGTCTCGCCCGAGATCGCCACCTGCGACAGGCCATGGTGGGGGAATCGGGCCGTCGGATAGAGGATCTCCGAGTCGGCGGCGGCACCCGGCACTCCCGGCCAACCGCAGCAGAGGATCATCACGGCGACGAGCAAAGCACGGCGAAAGACGGTGCGTGTGTGGGCGTGCATGGGTTGGCTCCTTGCTCAGGGGTTCCGGACGGAGCCTAGATTAGCATACCAAGACAAACTCTGTATAGATGAACGCCGCGGCACCCCGGGCAAGCCTCGGCTGCCTGAACTGCAACGCTTGGCAGGGGCGCCGCTAGTCCGCTTCCTTGCGCCATTGCGGGGTCTTCGAGCTCGACTCCGCCTCCTGAGCGTCCGCCGAGGCTAGCGCGAGCGCGCGGCCGGAGGAGGACAGGGGGCGCCGCCTGCCACCCAGGTCTTGAAGCTGGCGACGAACGCGTCGTGGGCAACCGGCACGGGCGCGCGGCCGGCGCCCGGGTCCCAGCCCCAGAGCACCAGCTTGTCGTGGCTCACGTGCTCGATCAGCGCCGCCATGTCGCGGCCGCCGTTGCGCCCGGGGTCCTTGATGGTGGCGCAGAGGTCGCCTGCCGGCAGGCCGATGAAAACCATCTTGTGCTCGGGCGCCGGCAACCGCCAGTTGGGGGCGCCAGGCGGGGCGTGCGGGCCGTAGCTCGCCGGCGGGTTGCTGGTGGAGTGGCAGGTGGAGCACGGCAGGCCGGGCGCGCCGGCGCCCTGCGGCCCTCGCTTGACGTATTGGGCGTGGGTCACGCCGGCATCGAACTGCAGCGGAGCGTCGCCCGGGATGTGGCAGTTTTGGCAGCGCGGATGCTGGAGCACCTGGCGCACGGTGCCGAAGGCCGCCAGGGCCGCCGCCCGCGACGGCGCTGCGGCCGCCGCCGCCCGCGCGGCCGGCGGCGAGGCTGCCGGCGGCGAGGACG
>DATKFK010000442.1:0-2205 GCA_035544375.1 Thermoanaerobaculia bacterium | reverse complement strand
CCCCGGATGAGCGCCGCCTCGAGGATTTCGGCTTCATCATCAGGGCCGCGAAGGGACTTGGAGATCTCTCCGTCCTCGAAGAGGGGACCGGTCGTCTCGAAGGCGCGCACCTCCGTGGCGAGACCATGCTGCGTGCAGCGGTACATCCGCACTTGTGCTGGAGCTACACGAGCACGGCTTAGCATCGCCGCGATCAAAGTTGGGGAATGAGTCGTAACGACGACCTGGCTTGGTCCCTGGGACATCGTCGCCAGCAAGCTCGCAATAACCTCTATGCGGCGCGGGTGTACTCCATTTTCCGGCTCCTCGAAGGCCACAAGCTCGCGCGGCCACGGGTTGCCAGCAATGCAACACAGTGCCAGAACCCGGAGAGTTCCTTCCGAGATGACCCTGGAAGAAAAGGGAGCTCCGTTCTGCCGAATCAGGATGTCCAGTGTCCCACGGCGCGGATCGAGATCGACATCGAGCCCTTCTATTGAAGGAATAGCCCTGCGCAAAGCCCGACCGATGGCGCGAAAGTGCTTGCTATATGCCTCGCTTTCTTTGAGGCGATAAAGGAACGGCGCGATCCATTCCCCGCGCGGCCCGATGTCCGTTACTTCGCGGGGCGGTTGAGGTTCGCGCATTGCCACTCGCGGATCCAGGTAATAGGTCTGCCAGGCCGACAGCTCGGCACGCAGCCGATCGAAATCCGGGTAGCGGTGCTCACCCGTAAACTGGCGGTTGGAGGCAAGCGTGTGATTCAACCCGAGAGACTCATGGCGCGGCGCCCCTGCCTTCCCGAGTTGACGTACAAGCAGAGAGTCGCCTGACCTTTCGATCCTTGCCCTCTGCTTGCCTGGCCAAACTTACCATGGACGACCGCAGCCGCAGAGCCGGCTTCGTGGCAGGGTCGGCGTGTACTGGATCATGGAAACTGGCCGCCCCTGTGACAGCGGGGATGTCCCCTGGCCCATGCCCAAGGGCTACGCAGTCGGCCGCGTAGCGCCCGGACGCGGCTTGGGGGACGGCCTACGGTATGATCGTCTGCCTGTCAATCAGCCTTGAGGTTTTGTGGAGGACCCAAATGCACAGGCCCAAGTCAGCTCACTTCCTCGCCTGCCGGCGGCTGGCTGGCGTGGCCCTGGCGTCGGCGCCTGAGCGGCGGCCGGCTCTCGTCCCGGCGCTGCTAGCCGCCCTGGCCCTCCTGGGGCCTGCGGCCGCGCAGTCGCCGGCCGCCGCCCAGGCCCCTGCCGTCACCCCGTCCTCATCGGCCTCCCACCCCTTCAACGCGGTGGACATGCAGTCGATGCAGCGGATCTCCGAGCCCCAGGCTTCGCCCCGGGGCGATCTCATCGCTTTCTCGGTCCGCACCACGGACTTCGCGGGCAACCGCGGCAGGAACGACATCTGGCTGGTCTCCTCTTCCGGCAGCGGCGCTAAGCCCCTGACCACCGACGGCGCCGGCTATGGGAACGTCCGCTGGTCGCCGGACGGCTCCTCCCTTTATTTCCTTTCGACCCGCTCCGGCAGCAGCCAGATCTGGCGGCTGTCGCCGATGCCCAACGGGCGGGCCGCGGCGCCGGCAGCGTCGCTGACCCAGGTCACCCGGCTGCCGGTCGATGTCGCGAGCTTCATCCTTTCCCCGGACGGCACACGGGCGGCGATCGCCGCCGACGTCTTCCCGGATTGCCCGACCCTGGCCTGCACTCACGACCGCCTGGAGGTGAAGGAGAAGAGCAAGGTCAAGGCCCGCCTCTATCCTGACGGCGGCGGCTTCGTCCGTCACTGGGATGTTTGGGAGGACGGCAGCCGCTCCCACCTCTTCGTGCTGCGGCTCGACGCTGCCGGGGTCTCCGGAGCCCCCGGGGCCCCGCCCGCCGGCGCTGCCGCCGCCGGCACCGGCGCCGCCGGAGCCGAGCCGCCCGACCTGATGCGGGGCATGGTCGCGGACTCGCCGTCCAAACCGTTCGGCGGCACCGAGGAGTATGCCTTCTCGCCGGACGGACGGTCGCTGGTGTTCGCGGCCCGGGACGCCGGACGGCAGGAAGCCTGGTCGACCAACTTCGACCTTTACGAGGCGCCGGTGGACGGCTCTCATCCGCCCCGGGACCTCACCGCTGCCAATCCTGCCTGGGATACCTACCCGGCGTTTTCGCCGGACGGCAAGATCCTGGCGTATGCGGCGCAGACCCGGCCGGGCTTCGAGGCCGACCGCTACCACAT
>DATKFK010000441.1:0-3543 GCA_035544375.1 Thermoanaerobaculia bacterium | reverse complement strand
TGAAGACCAGCGCCCGGTCGCCCGCCGCGACGGCCTCCTCGAGCATCTCCTGCAGGCGCGCCAGCTTGCCCGAGCGGCCGGCGAGCGGGGCATCCTCGCCCAGGTAGTGGGCCGGATGGTTGCAGATCTGCTTGAGCGCCGTGATCAGGGCCAGCACCAGCCCCCGCCGCTGCACGCCTGCCGCGTCGCCGATCCTGCGCATCGCCTCGTCCACCGCTGCCTGGTAGAGCGAGGCCTGCTCGCGGGTCAGAGTGCAGAAGACCTTCATTTCCTGCTTGGGCGGCAGGTCCTGGATGACCGCCGGGTCGCTCTTGAGCCGCCTCAGGATGAAGGGCCCGACGAGGCGCCTCAGGCTCTCCGCGACGTCGTCCCGGCCGTGCCGCTCGATGGGCGCCGCCACCTCGCGGCGGAAGGTCGCGAGCGGGCCGAGCAGGCGCGGGTTGAGGTACTCGGAGATCGACCAAAGCTCGGCCAGCCGGTTCTCGACCGGCGTGCCGGTCAGCGCGACGCGGAACCTGGCGCGCAGGGCGCGCGCGGCCCGCGCCGTGTGCGACGCGGCGTTCTTGATGTTCTGGGCCTCGTCCAGCGCGGCGACCGACCAGTCCACCTCCGCCAGCAGGGCGGCGTCGCGGCGCAGCAGGCCGTAGGTGGTGACGACCAGGGCGCCGGGAGGGCACGCCGCGAGCGCCGCGGCGGACCGCGCGCGGTCGGGCCCATAGTGGCGGACGACCGGCAGGGTCGGGGCGAAGCGGGCCGCCTCGCGCTCCCAGTTGCCGACCACCGAGGTGGGGCAGACGAGCAGGGCGCGCTGCGATTCCTCGTGCCCCGGCGCGCGATGATGAAGCAGCAGCGCCAGCAGCTGGATGGTCTTGCCCAGGCCCATGTCGTCCGCGAGGCAGGCGCCGAGGCCGAGGGCGGACATCTGGGCGAGCCAGGACAGACCGCGCTCCTGGTAGGGACGCAAGCTGCCGTGAAACGCCGCCGGCGGGGTGGCGCCGGCCTCGTCTCGGCTCTCGCGCAGCCGGGCCAGGACGGCCGCGAGCCGTCCCTCGGCGACGACCTCGACCGGCAGCTCGACGGCGGCTGGCCGGGGAGTCGCGCCGAGCGCGGCGGCCAGGGCTTCGTGCCCGGCCAGGGTGCCGCCGCCGGCGGCGAGCAGGCGCTGCGCCTCGGCGAGGTCGGCAGGGTCCATCGCCACCCACTGGCCGCGGAAGCGCACCAGGGGCGCCTTGAGACTGGCCAGCGCGAGGAGGTCCTGGCGCGAGATCGTTTCGCCGGCGAGCGCCACCTCCCACCGGAACGACAGCGCCTCCTCGAGCGTGAAGGCGGAGCCGCCGGCCACGACGCCCGCCGTGCCCTTGCCGCCGGCGCCGATGCGCATGCGCAGCCTGAGCCGGCGCTGCCCGGAGCGCGTGAGCTCCGCCGGCAGGATGACGCCCAGTCCCAGGTCGGCAAGCATCGGCGCGGCCTCGCCGAGGAAGCTCCACGCTTCGGCGGCATCGAGCGTGACGCCTTCCGGCCGGGCGGCGCGCAGGCCGCGCCCGATGGGTGGAAAGAGGCGTGATGCGCCGGCCAGGGCGCGCAGCAGGTGCTCCTCGGCACTCGCCAAGGACTGTCCCAGGCGGCGGAGGGCCTGGCCCCTGCCGCGGAAGACCTGGCTCGCCGGCACCAGCAGGCTCGGATCTTCGGCCGCCTGGAGAAAGAAACGCAGAGGAAAGGCGGCCTCGGCCGGTGCGTGCCCATCCCCGGGCTCCGCCTCCTGGCTGGCTCCCGGCAGGTCCAGGCGGAAACAGGCGCGCGGCGCGCCCGGCTCCGCGCCGAGCGCCGGACGCACCCAGCCTTCCAGCTCCGAGAGCAGGGTGCGCTCCTGGAAGCCTGAAGCGGCGAAGCCGGGAGCGGCCCCCGTCAAGGCGGCGGTGAGTCGTTCTTCCCACCGGGCACCGGCCCCGCGCTGGTGGGTCTTCGCCGCCGCGGCGCCGGCGCCGGCGAGCCGGCCGGCAGCGGCGCGGACGAGCCGGTCCGCGGCAGCGTCGAGGAAGCTCCGCAGGAGGGCCTCGGGCGCCAGCACCTCGATCCGTGCGGCGCGGCCGCGGCCGGCCCCTCGCCCGCGGGCGCCTGCCGGCGACCTCTCGGCGCCGGGACAGGGCACCGCATGGGCGGCCGGCGGAAACGCCCGGGCCAGGGCCGCGACGCGCTCCGCATCCTCGGGCAGGGACAGGGCGACGGCGGACCGGACCTCGGCGCCCGACGCCGTCCGCTCGACGCGGGGGTACAGCCGCTCGCGTCCCACCAGGTCGAGCGCCAGCTTGGCCGCCAGGCTCCAGACGGCGACCGACCCCGGCGCGAGCGCGGCCGCCGACGCGGTCATCGCCGCGAGGAGAGGCAGGGCGTCGAGCAGCGCTACGGACGTGCCCTCCACCTCGCGCAGCGCCAGCGCCTCGTTGACGAGCAGCGCCTTGCCGCGCACGCCCCGCGCCGCCAGCGGCGAGGTCATGGACGCGGCTCCCCAGAGAAAGAAGCGCGGCTCGTCTCGCTCGGGAAGGAAGACGAGATGATGCCCGGCCGCCGTGCCGCTCGCAGGGGACAGCTCCGTCATTCTTCCCAGATTATCTGCCGAACGCGATCACCGCCGTGCGCTGGCCGCGGACGCGGGTCGTGAACGCTCGCGCGGTGCCGAAACGGCGTGCGCTCTCGACCGGCGACCTGGCGAGCAGCGTGCGGGTGGCGGGGACGTCGGGTGGCTCCACGACATAGACCTCGGTGGACCGCAGCAGGAAGAGGAGATAGAGCTCCGCCGGGTCGGCTCCTCCCGCGCTCGGAAAGAGAGCGACGTAGGCATCGCCGCGCCCCACCCACGAGGCGATCGCCGCGGCCTCTGCGGCGGCGGTCGCCGCCTGTGCAGGGGCCGGCGCTCCGATGGCTGGCGCTCCGGCGCCAGTTCCAAAGGCGTCTGGCGCACCGATGGCTGGCGTTGGAGCGGTCGGAGACCTGCCGCCGGCAGCTTCGCCTTCAGGCCTGGCAGCTTTCAGTCCGGCGGATCGCGGCAGCCGCGGCGCGAGCGGCCGGCCGCCGGGCGTCACCAGCAGCCAGGTGCCGGCGAGGCCCTGGACCTCGACGCGATAGACCGTGTAGTCGGCGGTGAGCCGCACCGGCGGCGACACGGCAAGCAACCCCCAGTACGGTCCGAGCGCGGACCTGGGCACGAAACGGACCGGCTTGAGCAGGGCGTTCGACAGCCGGGTGATGGTGCGGTAGCGGCCGCCACCGTCGTCCGGGCTGTCGAACAGGTACAGCGCCGCATTGGCAGCGGCAAAGAGCGCCGGGCTGGGCCGGTCCGGGGCGCCGCGCGGCCTTTCGTTCCAGGCCACGGCGGCGCGGCCGCAGGCGCTCCACCGCCACAGATCGGCGGGCCGCACCCACGCCGCCGATATGGGCGGCAGCGCGGTGCCGCCACCGCCGGGTCCCTGGCCGGCCGCCGCCGCACCGGGCGCCGGCACCGGTCCGCCGGCGAGCGCGAGATGGGCGGCGAGCGGCGGCAGCGGC
>DATKFK010000440.1:0-3629 GCA_035544375.1 Thermoanaerobaculia bacterium | reverse complement strand
AAGGCCAGGTTGTCGGTCTTCGGGTTGCCGGTGGCCGACTGCACGACGTGGTCCTGGCCGAACTGCCCGCTCGAGTCGCCGAGCCAGGTCTGGGTGTAGAGCAGCTGGCCGTTGGCCAGCGCGCTCAGGATGCGGTTGTAGCCGGTGGGGATCGCGTGGGTCACGGTGCCGGAGATCGCCGCG
Source organism: Thermoanaerobaculia bacterium (assembly GCA_035544375.1). Lineage (GTDB taxonomy): Bacteria > Acidobacteriota > Thermoanaerobaculia > Multivoradales > UBA5704 > JASLEW01. The sequence continues at coordinate 3,446 of DATKFK010000440.1, read as the reverse complement.
TAGTCGGCGCCGATCTTCATCTGGTTGGGACCGAGGAAGCCGGTGACCGTCCCCTTGAGCTCGCGGCGCGAGAACTGCTCGTCGATCAGCGGCGTGGCGCCGGGGAGCGGGATGAACACCCACGGCGCGCCGGTGTAGCAGCCGGGCAGGTTGCAGGTGGCGAGGTTCAGGGTTGGCACCTGGGACGGGTCGCTGGTCAGGAAGGGCGGGTTGAAGACCGCATCGACGTTGTTGAGCTCGCGATGGTCGTAGAACCCGACCTCGGCCAGGAACTGATCGGTGACGCCGTTGGCGATCACCGAGACGTCGGGCCGGCCGCTCGAGATGTTGATCGCGCGGCTCGACGGCGGCCCGTCCTGCACCAGCTGCGCGTGGTTGGTGGACGGATCGCCGATCACCGAGCCGACGACGTCGACCTGGTTGCTGGGCGTCCAGGTCAGCTTGCCGGAGAACAGGTTCTCCGCCTGGTCTTTGAACCGGAAGGTCGAGCCGTCGAAGGGGCTGCCCGAGCCGGTCACCAGGGTGGTGTCGCGGGTGGTCTGGGTGCGGTCGTAGACGCCGAAGAACCAGAGGCGGTCCCTGACGATGTAGCCGCCCAGGCTGGCGCCATAGTCCTGGTCGCCCAGGCCGGCGAAGTTGCCGCCGACGACGCCGGGCTTGGCCTTGGCCTCGAGGTCCTGGTTCTCGAAATACCCGAAGGCTTCGCCGTGATAGGTGTTGCCGCCCGACGGGGTGATGGCGTTGATCACGCCGCCCAGCGCGCGCCCGAACTCGGCCGGGTAGTCGGCGGTCTTGACCTCGACCTGCAGCAGGAACTGCTCCGGGATGACCTTGGTCTGGGCGCCGATGCGGATGTCCGTCACGTCCACGCCGTCGATCAGGTACTGGTTCTCGAGGCTGGTGGCGCCGAAGACCGAGAGCCCGGGGTGGCGGTCGTCATGGCTGTTGTTGTTGTTGTCGAGGCTCACCCCGGGCGAGAGCAGCGCCACCGAGGTGTAGCCGCGCGACAGCGGCAGGCGCTCGAACCCCTTGGCGTCGATGGTGTCCGAAACCTCGACCGACTTGAGGTCGATCAGCGGCGCCTCGGCGCGCACGGTGACCTGCTCGGCGACGGCCGGGCTGAGGTGGAAGTCGAGGCGGGTGGTGGCGAGCACCGAGACGATGGCGGTGCTCTTCTGCGGCGCGAAACCCTGAATCTCGGCGCGCACCTCGTAGTCGCCGGGAGGCAGCAGCGACAGGTGGTAAATGCCGAAGCCGTCGGTTTCGGCGACGCGGCTGGCCGGCAGGGCGCCGGTGGCGGTGACGGTGACGCCGGGAAGAACGCCGCCGTCAGGACCCAGGACGCGGCCTTCGATGGCGCCGGTGGTCGTCTGGGCGGTGACGGCGGCCGCCCCCGTCAACCCGCCGGCGAGGAGCCAAAGACAGATCCAGCCTCTTCTGTTGGTCCACATCCCACACCTCCTCCTTGAAATTGGAGCATGCCGTCCGTGCCTGGCGCGAGCGGGTGGAGTGGGTGTGGCGGATGGATCGCTCGGGCGACGGGCGGTACAGGTGAGACGAGCAAGCAAGTTGCCGGCGTCGAACCGCCCCGGACGCGGTGCACCGGGGTCGTCGAGAGCTCGGTCGAGGCCTCGGATGGACCGATCACGCGGGTGGCCGGGGCGCGGCTGAAGAGGAAGGCTCGAACCGGTCGAGGGCTCCGCGGGAGGCTTGGGCCGGCATGGGCTTTTTCGCGGGTGTACAGCGTAAGTTTTAGCCTGCGGCCGAATTGTAGCATGGGCCGTTTTGAGCGCCGAGCGCTGCCGAGGTTCCCGAAGATCGCAGGCGCCGTTCGTGCGCCGAGGAGCCGCCGAGGCGCCCGTGCGGCCAGGGGCACTCTGCAGCGGCGAACTGTGGTCGGATCGGATGAAAACCGATATATGCTGTTGGCACCCTGACCTGCTCAGTGGGACCGATCACCCTGGCTGCTGTGAGGCGAACCACTGCTTTGCCGGCGGCGGTGTGCCACGGTGGCCGCGAAGGAGAGCGCATCATGCAGCCGATCCACGGCTCGCGCCGGCCCAGGTCCGGCTTCATCGAGGCCGCCATCCTGCAGGCGATGCCGGCAATGCGGGCGATGCCGGCGATCGCCGCCGCCCTGGCCGCGGTCCTGACGGTCGGCGCCCTGCCAATTTTTCGCTCGGAGGCCCTGCTGGCGGCCGTCGCGGCGGCGGCGCCCGGCGAACCGGCGGCGGCGACTCCGGGTCCGCGGCCGTTGACCGCGGCGGAGCGGCGAGGGGTCGAGCTCGCCACCCTCTACATGGTGGGCGGTGCCGCGGCCTGGTGGCCGGAGCTCGCTCGCGGCACGTGGCTGCGGGCGTTGGGTCAAGACGCGGCGGTCGCCGAGATCGAGACCCGCGCCGGCCCGCCGGCAGGGTCGCACTGGACGCTGCAGACCTCCCCGGAAGACTTCGCCGCGCACGGCGCGGTGTTCACCGTCGAGTTTCCGTCGGGCGCCGACGATACGCTCCTGCTCGGCCTCGTGGACGAGGGTGGAACGCTGAAGCTCGACTCGGTGAGGGTGGCCGCCGAGTCGGGGGGCGCCGCGGCGGGCCGGCGCGCCACGGCAAGAGCTTCCGGCCAGGCGGCGGCCGGCGGCAGCCGATCGTTGCCGCGCCTGATCCTGGCGGTCGTGTTCCTGGTTGCGGGAGCCGGGGAGATTGCCGCGGCCGGGATCTGGCTGGCGCGCCGGCGCCGATCGGCCAGGCCGGCAGTGCCGGTTCGTAGCCGCACCTCCTACGCGGCGGCGCCGCCAGAACGGCCCTACGGCGCGCTGGCGCTGGGGGCCGGCGGCGTCGTGCTGCTGGCTCTGGCCGCGGTTACCGGCGCGGGCCTGGTGCGCGGCGGGGCGCCGGCCGGCGGCGACGCCGCGGCAGGAGCGGCGACAGGCGGAGCCGCGAACGACGAGCAAGGAGTGTCGCGACCGGTGACAGGCGGAGCCGAGCACGTGCAGCTGCGGGCCCTGCTGCCGCTGCGCCGGGCGCTGACCGCCCTGTCCACGCCGGCCGGCAGCGCTGCCGCGCCCATGCCGGCCGACGCCGCCCAGGCCGATTCTTCCCTGGATGCCCTGGCCGCGGCGGCCGGCAACGATGCGGGGGCCGCCGAGGTCGCCCTGCTCTGGCGGGCGCAGCATCGCATCGATCGCGGCGACGCCGCCGGCGCGGAACGGATGCTGCGAGGCTTGCCGCCGCAAGCCTCCCCATCGCAGCTTGCCGAGCTGCTGCGGGCGCGCCTGGCGCTGCTCGGGCTGCAGCAGGTGGAGACCGGCCTCGCCTATGAGCGAGCCCTGGCGGCGGGCGTGGCGCACGAGGGCGTGCTCATCGAGGCGGTGCAGGCACTCTACATCCTCGGCTTCGAGGACACCGCCAAGCGCTACCTGCACGAGCTCGCGGCGCTCGGTGGCCGCG